>JANXZJ010000020.1 GCA_025355585.1 Mariniphaga sp.
GCCACCACTTCCACAAAGCAAGGCCGTCCCTGGAAAATGGTATATACTGAAACTTGCATCACTAAATCGGAGGCACTAAAACGTGAACTTTATTTGAAAAGGATGAAGAGCCGGGTATTTCTTGAAGAACTTATTCGTTCAAAGCAAGACAGGTAGCTTAGTTGGTCACAGCGTCCCGATGCATCGGGGAGGTCACCGGATCATCCCCGGTTCTCGCTACAAATGGGCAAGAGGAAATTACTATAATAGTATTTTCCTCTTTTTTTCGTTTGAAACGTATGGCTTCTGCATCTTAAAACTTTCCTGGAAACAATTTTAATGAAATCAATTCGGCTAAAATGGAATTTCTAAATTGAGAATTTTATTTGAAGCGGATGAAAAAACGACGTGCGATTATTCTAAACTTCCTTCTCTCTAAAAGCCTTTTTCTGTATTTTTGCCTCCAATTGATTCAAAAGCTATCCAATGATAAAAACTATTTCAATTTTCTCAGGGGCGATCATGCTCCTTGCAGCATGCAGCCAGCCTGTTCCCCAACAAGTAAAGGAAGACCGGCTTACCGATTTCGTAGATCCATTTATCGGAACCGCCTTTCATGGACATACCTACCCGGGTGCCGCATACCCTTTCGGTCAGATTCAGCTGAGCCCCGATAACGGAACCCAGGGCTGGGACTGGTGTTCGGGATACCATTATTCCGACAGTATTGTTGCTGGTTTCAGTCACCTGCACCTGAGTGGAACGGGAATTGGCGACCTTGCGGATATCTCTTTTCTTCCCGTAACTTCTGAAGTTACGTTTAAGGAAGGTGAAAAGAATAGTGACTTTGTTACTCGTTATGCCGGAAAATACAGTCACAGCCAGGAAATTGCAAAACCAGGCTATTATGCCATGACGTTAAAAAGCAATGGCGTTAAAGCCGAATTTACGGTAGCCGAAAGGGCCGGTTTGCACCGGTATTCTTTTCCTGAAGGCGGTGAGAATGGTTTATTGATCAACCTTGGATTCGCCATTAATTGGGATAAACCCTATCAGACTTCGCTGAATGTTGTTGACAGTTTACTGGTTACCGGCTCACGTCTTTCAAAAGGCTGGGCAGCCGATCAGCATGTCTTTTTCGCGGTGAGGTTCTCGAAACCCATCTCCAAATCTTCAATTACAAATGTAGGTGGTGAAGGGCGTACGGTCGGTTACCTGAAATTTGGTGAAAAACAGGTGATGGCTAAAGTCGGCGTTTCGTCGGTGAGCATCGAAAATGCGATTGCCAACCTCGATGCATCTTTGCCCGGATGGGACTTTGATGCCACTCAAAAAGCCGCATCTGATGCCTGGGAAAAGGAACTCTCAAAAATAAAGATTCAATCGACCGACTCTGTACAAAAAACGATTTTTTACACTTCGTTGTATCACACAATGGTTGCACCCGCTTTGTTCTCCGATTTGAACGGCGAGTTTAAAGGAGTAAAAGGTGATGTTCAAAAGGCAGTTGGCTATAACCGTTATACTGTCTTCTCTTTATGGGATACCTACCGGGCATTGCATCCTTTATATACACTTACCCAGCAGCCGAAAGTGAACGATATGGTGAAAACGATGCTCGATCATTATAAACAAACCGGATTACTACCTGTTTGGGAACTTGAAGGAAACGAAACTTTCTGTATGGTTGGGAATCATTCAATTCCGGTTATTGCGGAAGCGATCCTTAAAGGTATTGGCGATTTTGACCAGCAACTTGCTTTCGAAGCGATGAAAAAAACTTCGATGAACGATCGCGACGGGATGGGCCTCTATGATAAACTGGGCTATATGCCTGCCGACAAGATTCAGCAATCGGTTGCCAAATCGCTCGAAGTGGCGATCGACGACTGGAGTGTTGCAGCTGTCGCTCAGAAGTTGGGTAAAACAGAAGATGCCGCTTATTTCAGTAAACGTGCCGAAAGCTTCAAGGCTTATTTCGATAAGGAAACCGGGTTTATGCGCGGAAAACTGAGCAATGGACAATGGACGACACCGTTCGATCCTGTATTCTCGAAACACGAAGGAAGTGATTATACAGAAGGAAACGCCTGGCAGTATTTGTGGCTGGTTCCGCAGAATGTTCCCGCATTGATTGAATTACTCGGTGGCAAAGAACCTTTTGCTGACAAGCTTGAAAATCTTTTTATAGTAGCAGAAGGGGTAAAAGGAGCGGAGGCTTCGCCTGATATTTCGGGCCTGATTGGAAGTTATGCGCATGGCAACGAGCCAGGACATCATACCACATTCCTTTTTAACTATGCAGGACGTGCATGGAGAACTCAGGAACTCAATCGCCAGATTCAGACCACGATGTACACGAATAAACCGGATGGTTTATGCGGAAACGAGGATTGCGGACAAATGTCGGCATGGTACGTTTTCAGCGCAATGGGATTCTATCCTGTCAACCCTTCGGAATTGAAATACCAGTTTGGTTCGCCAATTGTTCAGGAAGCAAAATTGGAAGTGGCGCCAGGTAAATATTTCACGATGAAAGCACCATTGGCTTCGGTGGCAAATAAATACATTCAGGAAGTAAAACTGAACGGAAAGGCTTTGGATCGCACGTTTATTACGCACCAGGAGATCATGGATGGAGGCCTGCTTGAATTTTCGATGAGTGCTGAGCCGAACAAGAATCTGTTTAAATAGGTAATTGAATACGGGGATCGTTCTCAAATATCCAGAGATTATTCTTCCGGAAAGCTTCCCGCTGAAGGCAGGAAGGTTTCCGGAACGTCGGAAAGTTCCACGCTGAAGGCAGGAAGGTTTCCGGAACGTCGGAAAGTTACACGCTGAAGGCAGGAAGGTTTCCGGAACGTCGGAAAGCTCCGCGCCGAGGGCAGGAAGGTTTCCGGAACATCGGAAAGCTCCGCGCCGAGGGCAGGAAGGCTTCCGGAACATCGGAAAGTCTGCTGCAGTATGCAGGAAGGTTTCGGTATTACCCGAATGTCTGCTGCAGTATGCGGGACGTTTTTCCTGAAGAGAAGAAATCTTCCCGCCAGGTCTTCCTGATTAATCTGCAAAATGTCATCATTCCGTTAGATTAAAGTCCTACTTTTGTAACAACATTGTAACCTTTGCATCTGGTGAATGATTATTTCACTGGCGTTGAGGATACAGCGTGAAGTGTTAAGCAGTAATAATTTCAGATTATGAAGCCAAAAATAGCCGCGCAGTCGGGCACTTTCGAATCGAGTGATGTGATCTTTCTGATCGAACCGCTTCCTGACAATTCAGGCCGGAAACTCGAAATCACTTCTACGGTGATGCAACAGTTTGGAGCCAGTTTCAACCTTATTGTTGAAGATATACTCAATCAATATGATATGACAGATATTCATTTGATTGCAAAAGACAAGGGGGCATTGGAACCTACGATTAAAGCCCGTCTCGAAACAGCAATTAAGCGATCACTCGACCAGCAAGAAGGCACATTAAAATAACGGAATAGCTATGACAACGAATTTCAAGAAACGGAGATCAATGCTCTACATTCCGGGGAATAATCCGGCGATGATACAGCAAGGCGGAATTTACGGAGCCGACAGCATTCTGCTTGATCTCGAAGATGCTGTGGCTCTTAACCAAAAGGATGCTGCCCGCACGTTGGTCCGCAATATGATGAAAGTAATCGATTTCTATGATACTGAAGTTTGCGTGAGGGTCAATCACCTGAGCACACCATTCGGTCTGGCCGATTTAGAAGAGATTGTCCCGTTGCAACCATCTGCAATTCGTTATCCTAAAACAGAATCTCCCGAAGAGGTGGCTGAACTGTTAAAAATTATTGAGAAGATAGAAGACCGCCATGGCCTTCCGCACAATAAAATGACCCTTCATGCAATGATTGAAACGGCAATGGGGGTTCAGAATGTATTCAATATTGCCAGTATGTTTAGTCGCGTTGATGCGATTACAATCGGGGGACAGGATCTTACGGCAGATATGAATATCATATACACCCCTGATGGTGCCGGAATCGATTTTGCACGCAAGCGGATTGTGATGGCTGCAAAAGCCAGTCATATTGATGTGATAGATACCGTTTTCCCGGATGTAAACGATGAAGAAGGTTTACGCAGAGAGACTGAATATGCCAAAAAGATTGGTTTCACAGGTAAGGCTGTGATCAATCCCCGTCAGATTGATGTAATTCACGAGGTGTTTACGCCAACCGAGGAGGAGATCAGGAAAGCATACCGCATTGTAAAAGAGTTCAGAACCAACAGTGCAGCTGGTATCGGTGTTTTTGCCATCGACGGTAAAATGGTTGATGCCCCGGTGGTTGCCCGCGCTGAATATATTCTGCGGCTGGCCAATGTGACGGTGGGATAATGCTGGTGGCTTGCAACTGGAGGCTGGCTAAACTGAGTAGGGAGTCTGACAACGGCTTTCCAATTGGCGGTCAGAAGTTGCAGTCTGCAAGTTGCCAGAAACCAATAGCCAGTTGCTTTTCCAATGAAGTGCGATAATTCATATTCGAATACACAATATTTAAAAATACGCTGCAATGCTAAACAGTTTAGGTAGGGAGATTCCTGAATTTATCGAAGGAATCGGGAAATTGGAACCTTTTCAGGGTGCGCTTACCAAGTTGCGCAAAGGGTGGATGGACGAGCCTACCATTCCTGCTCCGAACAAGGCATATCTGCCTCACCAAAGTAAAGTATGTAAAACACTTGAAGAGGCAATTATACGTTGTAATCCTCACAACGGGATGACCGTCTCCTTTCATCATCACCTTCGGAATGGGGATATTTTGCTTGTTCAGACGCTTACGATTCTTCATAATATGGGAATCCGTGATATTACACTCGCGTCCTCTTCATTGAATGAATGTCACGATCCTATTCTTCCGTTATTGAAAGACGGAACTGTCACAAAGATATTTTCATCGGGTATTCGCAGTGAACTTGGACGTGCCATCGCTTTGGGTGTACTCGACACACCGGTCGTGATTCACTCACACGGAGGGCGGGTCCGTAGTATTCATACCGGTAAGATCCAGATCGATCTGGCAATTATTCCGGCTTCAGCAGCCGACTGCGAAGGAAACGCAACAGGTTCGACCGGCAAATCTGCCTTTGGATCGATCGGCTATGCCGTTATTGATGCGCGATATGCCAAACAGGTAATTGTAGTTACCGACAACCTCGTTAACTATCCTTGTATTCCGCTATCCATCTCTCAAAACTTCATCGACCATGTTGTCGTAGTTGATTCGATTGGGGATGCATCAAAAATTGCTACCGGAACAACGCGTATTACCAAATCCCCAATGGATCTCCGGATTGCAAAACTGGCGGCTGATGTAATCGAACATTCCGGATTTTTTGTTCCGGGTTTTGCATTCCAGGTTGGTGCAGGAGGTGCATCGTTGGCAGTTGCTAAATTCATCCGCGAAAAGATGAAGGCCAAAGGGCTGAAAGGTAGTTTTATGCTGGGCGGCATTACTTCCTATTGTGTTGATATGCTGAATGACGGGCTCTTCGAAACCATATTTGATGTGCAGTCATTCGATGCTGTAGTGAGTAATTCATTGCTGAACAACCGGCATCACATCGAGATTCCGGCGGCACTCTATGCAAATCCATTCAATTGTGGTTGTATCACGAATAAGATCGATGTTGTGGTACTTGGTGCACTTGAGATTGATGTTGATTTTAATGTGAATGTGATCACTGGTTCCGAAGGTTATGTACGGGGCGCATCGGGCGGACATTCCGATACCGCATCGGGCGCAAAACTGACCGTCGTCGTTTGTCCTTCCTTCCGTGGCCGGATTCCGATCATCAAAAAACGGGTGCATACGATTGTCACTCCGGGTGAAACGGTGCATGTGCTTGTTACCGAGCGCGGCATTTGTGTGAATCCAATGTTTAAGGAACTTGAGGAAAATCTGCGAAGGGCAGGTCTTAACCTTAAGGATATTCGTGATCTCGAAATTGAAGTCGATACGATTACCGGAGTTCCCGGTCCGCTGGATTATACCGACAAAATAGTGGGTATCGTCGAATACCGCGACGGAACAATTATAGATGTAATTCATCAGTTAAAAGAGAAGAAATGAAAGGTTGCAAAGACGCGATTAATCACGTCATTACAACAAGGCAGAATGATATTATCTAATTAATAAGGACAAACATCGAACCACTTCAATCAATATTGGAAGCCCGTGATCAGCGGGCTTTTTTGAAAAAGCAGATCGCGTTGAATGGTTTGCCAAGCCTTAGTTTAAGTCTGAATGTTCCCGGATTTCCCAAAAGCAATCCGACGGTGAAAGCGTTCTTCGGGTATTGCCTGCACGACCTGATATACGCTTTAAAATCAAACCAGATCAATCTAATTGAGAAAGATTCAATTGAAATAAGTGATGCTGCAGGTGATTTTTACCTTGTCCCATGTTCACCCGGCCGATTAACTTTGAACGCAATCAAGCAGGTCTGTGAAAATTTCGAGCAAAGCCATCCGCTTGGACGGTTTGTTGATGCCGATCTGAACGATCAGGATGGAACCAGCGTCTCATCCGGAAAATCGAAATTGTGCTTTTTCTGTCTTGAAAGACCAGCCATTGAATGCCGGCGTGAAAAGGCCCATGAACCGGAAGAGCTGAGATCCTTTATGTTTCCGAAGATGGATTATTATTGCAATCAGCAGAAGGAGGCTTCTGTTATTAAGAAACTCTCATCACTTGCGCAGCAGGCCATTCTTCTCGAGATTTCGCTTACGCCAAAGCCTGGTCTTGTCGATAAATTCAGCAACGGAAGTCATGCTGATATGAATTATCAGACCTTTATTAATTCTACAACTGCAATTTCTCCTTGGTTTGCCGAATTGGTACGTGAAGGCTTTTCTTATAGCGATAGCGATTTGACGAAAGCGCTGCCAATTATCCGAAACATCGGATTGCGCATGGAGTCAGCGATGTATGAAGCAACACAAAACATCAATACACAGAAGGGGATCATCTTTTTAATGGGGCTTTCGTTGTTTGCTTGCGGTAAACTCTTCAGTCAGACCGATCAGTTTACAATTGAAGATTTCCGTGGAATCGTTCAGGGTGTTTGTAAGAACCTTGTAACGAAGGAAATGACCGATGCCACAAAACCGGTAAAAAGTCATGGAGAGGATATCTTCCATCAATATGGATTTGGAGGGGCACGTGGCGAAGCTGAAAGCGGATTTGCGACGGTTTTTGAGTATGGTTTACCTCAAATGAAAGGAGTTACGGAACTCAATGATGAAGTTTTGATTAAAACTTTTTTATCCATTGCTGTAAACAATAACGATACAAATATTCTTTACCGGAGTAATGCTGATGTATTGGAAAACTTTAAGAAATTGTGCAAAAAAGCATTGGATGATTTCAATGATCAAAATTATACTGCGGTGATCGATTTTTGTAAGGATGAAAATATTTCACCCGGAGGTTCGGCTGATCTGCTCGCAGTGACTATTTTTGTGCATTCGGTGATTAAAACATACGGACAGCATGATCTTCTGTAACGAACATCTGTATAGCAGAGATGCGCCAGTTCCTGGTTTCAGGTAGCCAACAGCCAGCTGCTAACCGTTCAGTTAGTTGAATTGCCAGTAAAAAACGATATATTGCCCCACTAATAAGTAAGTAATGACCTTTGAAGATACCGATTTCCGGCAGGAGACCCTTGATCTCGAAAATCCCTTCGATGTTAAGTTAGTAAAGGATTTTCTTTTAAGCCTGGGTTTTGAATTTGATCCTTCGGAGGTCGAATGCACAATGATTGTGTATAATTTGAAAGGTGAAATAGTAGGGACTGGTTCTCACCTGGGGCGGATTTTAAAATATGTGGCTGTGGCACCAAAGTTTCGCGATACCACCGCCTTTGCCTTGATCGTCACTTATATGACAGAGAAGCTTTTAAAGATTTACAAACATACTTTTGTATTTACCCGTCCTGAGAATTCGGTTCGGTTTTGTGGCCTTGGCTATACGTTAATTGCAACGGCTGAACCACTTTATGCCGTACTTGAGTTTGGATTTGAATCAATATTTACTTACCAGGAATATATGAAAACGCTGATTGTTTCTGCCAGGACCAATGCCGTTGCAGCGATTGTAGTCAATTGCAACCCTTTTACGAACGGGCATAAATTCCTGATTGAAAAGGCCGCTTCCGAAAATGAAGTAGTGTACCTGTTTGTTGTTGAGGAGGATCTTTCGGCATTTCCGTTTTCTGTACGATGGGAGTTGATCAGAAAAGGAATCGGACATTTAAAAAATGTGGTAATGGTTCGCGGTGGGATGTACATCGTTTCCGGCACCATTTTCCCTGCCTATTTTTTGAAGAATGAGATGGTTAGTGACGTACTCCAAAAACAGGCAGAACTCGATGTTAAGACTTTTGCCAATTATGTCGTCCCGGTTCTCGGGATTAAAAAGCGATATGTGGGAACGGAAAACTTCTGCAAAACGACTGAAGCCTATAACCTCGCGATGAAAACGATTTTGCCTTCATTTGGAGTTGAAGTAGTTGAGGTTATAAGGAAAGCAAACAGATTGGGATCAGACAATTCTCCCGATTATATCAGCGCTTCGAAGGTTCGCGAAGCAATTAAATTGGATAAGCTGGACGAAGTGCTTGATTTTCTGCCCGACGCAACACGCGAATTTCTATTCTCGGACGCATCACTTGATATCAGACTAAAAATAAGAGAAGGAGAAGGAAGGCATTAGTCGTTTGCAACTGGCATCTGGCTGCTGGTACAGAACAGCAAGCTGCCGGTAGCAAGTTGCCATTCTATCATTACGGACATCAATTTAATATGTAATTCAATGCAACGATATTTTATTCAACTTTCTTACGATGGCACCGCTTATCACGGCTGGCAAATTCAGCCCAATGGGATAACCATACAGGAAACAGTCGAGAAGGCTTTGGCGGTAGTTGCGCGTGGCGGAGTTGCTGTTACCGGTGCCGGGCGTACTGACGCGGGAGTCCATGCGTCGTTTTATGTGGCTCATTTTGACGCTGAAAATCAAAATCTGGATAATGAAAAGATTATTCACAATCTAAACTCGTTGTTGCCTTATGATATTGCAGTTCAGAATGTTTACAAAGTAAATTCAGAAGCTCATGCACGTTTCGACGCTTTGAGCAGAACCTATAAATATTTCCTGATCAAATCGAAAGACCCATTTTCAAGGCAGTATGCTGCCAAGGAGGCACGAATTCCTGACCTGTCCGGAATGAATGAGGCTGCGCGGAAAATTTTTAATTACGAGGATTTTACAAGTTTCAGCAAACTGGGTACAGACGTAAAGACTAACAATTGTAAAGTCGATGTGGCTGAATGGGTTGATGAGGGAACCCGGTATGTTTTCACGGTCAGGGCAGACCGTTTTTTGCGCAATATGGTTCGGGCGATCGTCGGTACCTTGTTGGAGGTCGGATTTGGAAAACTCTCTGTTGACGATTTCTGCAAAATTATAGAAGCAAAAGATCGGTGTGCTGCCGGGGCAAGTGTCCCTGCGAAAGGACTTTTTTTAGTGGATATTGGTTATCCGGATGACATTTCGAAAGGACTTATCAGGTCATCAAACTTTAGTAGCCAGCCAGGCTAAGAATTCCTTTGTTTTTTTAGGCTTTCTGGTTCCATATCTCCCAAGATGCAAGCGCCTGAAGATGCAGCATTTCCAATCCGTTTTTGATAGTTGCTCCGCGTTTCTTTCCCTGCTTTAAAAACTCTGTAACTTCAGGATTGTAAATCAGATCGAATAATAAATGTTTGGGAGTAATCAATTCAAAAGGGATGGCCGGACATCCTTCGATATTCGGATATGTTCCAATGGGAGTTGTATTTACGATTATATTGTAGTTATCCATCACATCTTCATCCAGATCGTTATATGACAACTCACCTTTCTCTTCCGGATTCCGAGAGACCAGAATAGTGTCAATTTTGAGGTTTTCCAAAGCCTTTACAACTGCTTTAGAAGCTCCTCCAGTTCCGAGAACGAGCGCTTTGTGGTGATATTTCTGAAGCAAAGGTCGGATTGATTCCTGAAATCCATGTATATCGGTATTATAACCATGTAATGAAACATGGTGACCCGAGCGAAGAATTTTGATGGTATTAACTGCATGAATAACGGCCGCAGATTCGTCCATAGAGTCTAGATATTTAATTACCTGTTCTTTGTAGGGGATTGTCACATTGAGTCCTTTGAGCGCGGGATGTGAGGCAATTACATGAGAAAGTTGCGAGATATTATCAAGTTCAAAATTGAGGTATTCAGCATCAATTCCCTCGTCCAGGAATTTCTCTGTAAAGAATTTTCTCGAAAAGGAGTGAGAAAGCGGAAAGCCGATCAATCCGAATTTGCGTTTCATTTGTAGGTATATTGCTTATTAAAGGTCAAATGGAATTATCTTCGTTGATAATCGATTCGTCCCGATAAATCCGGGCCCGTTTCATAGGATACTACCAAAGGTTATCATTCATAGCAAACTGGCCAATCATTTTATTAATCCAACGTTTTGATTGTAAACCAGGGAAGTCAAGGAAAAAATCAGGATGTATTGAATAGTTAAGCGTGAGTGCATTTTTTAGATAGATTCTGGCAAGCTGAGAATCCCCGTTTTCTGTGAGATATCCCGAGAGTTTGTAGAGAATCTGAGCGTTATCTGCAACCGCTTTTTCTGCTTCAAGCATTGTCTGAATCGCGAGAGTAATCAGGTCGTAGTTATAATAAAAATCGGCAAAAGCGATCCAGAAATCGGCATTTGAATCTTCAATCTCAACCGATTTTTTAAAAGCAATTTGTGCTTCTTCGTAATGATCAAGTGCTGCATTCACCTTTCCGAAAGCGTTCCAGAAATCGGCACAAGTATTATCAAGTTTAATGGCTTTTTTAAAGAACACCAGGCTTTCAGCGAGGTTTTCTTCAACCATCAATACAATTCCTGCGCCATACCATCCATCTGCATTTTTCGGATCCAAATGTATCGCCTGTTTATAATAACTGTAGGCTTGTGAATAATCTTCTAGCTGGAAATAGCACTCTGCGATATAAACATGAGCATCGGATGAATTCTTATCAAAACGCACATAATCAAGGTAACAATTCAGCGCTTCACTGTATTTTTCAGCAGTTGAAAGGGTATTGGCTTTATTGAAAAGCGCAGAAGAGTAGTTTTCATCGATTGCCAGTGCATAATCATAGGCTTCAATCGCTTTGTCGAATTCTTCGCGGCGCGTATATATGATTCCCAAGTTGTACCATGCTGATTCAGCAAATGGATCAATATCAAGATATTTGTTGTAAAAGATGATGCTTTTTTCGTCATCACCTAACTTGTCGTAGCTAAAGGCCAGATCGTATAAAACACTGTCATTTTTCGGATTCTCGCGATACGCTTTCTCAAGGAATACCACGGCCCTTGGATAATCGCCATTTTGGACATAGCCCGCACCAATGTTGTAGAGCATTTCATCCCTATCATCAAATGAAAATTTATCGGCTTTCCGATAATAGTCGTATGCTTTGATCTCATCTCCCTGAAGGCTGTAACAGTTGCCGAGCATTAGCAATATTTCGGGATTTGTACTTTCAACTTCAGCAAGCATTTTGAGCAAATCAAGGGCTTTCTCCGTTTTAAGCTGTCCGAGCAGTACCTGTGCTTTTTTAATCTTTACTACCAGTGAGTGGGGATGCTGAGAGACTGCTATTTCACACGCCTGTAATGCGTTAGTTAATTGATTTTTATCAATGTAGTGATCAGCAATGTACTCGAAGTCGGACACGTCAAAGAATCCCATCTGTTCATCAGACAGCATTTTCTTATAACGTTTCACCACTGCGGCAAACTCCTTACTTTCGGAATTTTCTCTTGCCCCTTCCCACATTGCCATATGACTACAATTAATTATTTCTGCAAAGATAACAATTCGAGCTATAAAGGTTGATGTTCGCTCCTTAAAAGATCGTTTACTGTTTTTACCGGATTAAAGGTAATAACCGGAACCTCAACAAATAGTGTGATCCAGTCAGCCATGGCTCCATTCCATAAACCAGGTAGCTCCTGTGCTTTTAGTGTTTTCCCGTCTTTTGATTTTGAGGATATAAACCCTGTTTCCGGATCGCGGTATTCCAGCAAGTCAAACTTTTCGCCCTTAAAATTACGAACTCCGCAAACAAGATCCACTGGATTAAAATGAGTTGAATGGTGTGCGATCTCATTTTGCTCGGGATCATTACTATCGATCTGACTACTTTCAACTACCTGAAGTGAAACTGTTCCATCGGCATTTTTAGCCCAGAAAGGACCACCTCCGGGCTCTCCTTCATTCTTTACCATTCCACAGACCCTGATTGGACGATTCAGTTTTCTGAAAAGATAGTGTGCCAACTCCGATTTATGTGCATAATATTGATTTTCATCTGGTTCAATGCAGAGTGCCTTTTCGGTAAACTCAACCATCTCCGCAATTTGCTGATCGGAGATAAATTCAGACCGCTTTTCAAGTAGCCTTAAATAGTTGAAAATCCGTTCCTGGAATTCTGACAAAAGAAGTGCCAAGGCCATTTTATACCTGACAGTATCCTTTTTTAATCTGTCGGGAACAACGTTGTCGATATTTTTAACAAAGATGATATCTCCGTTTATTTCGTTCAGATTATCAAGCAATGCACCATGACCTGCCGGCCTGAAAAATAGGAAGCCATCGGCAAGCCGGAACGGATTGTTCTCCGGATCTACGGCAATTGTATCGGTTGCAGGCTTTTGTTCCGAAAAAGCAATGTAATATTTAACACCGTATTTATGTTCAAATTGCAGCGCGGCCTGTTTCGTCTTTTCTATAAAATAGTTAAGATGCTCAGGTGATACAGTGAAATGAAGCATAACGTTTCCCTGATTATCGGCTCCATAAAGTGCACCTTCGATCATATGTTCTTCTACAGGAGTTCGTGGATCTCTGCCATAAAGATGAAAATCCAGCAACCCTTTGGGGAGAAAACCGTAATTTAATCCTTTATCAGATAATACATAGTCGATTATTTCACAATATTTTAAAGTTCCGTCAATGGCTTTGATTCCACCCAGGGCGGCAACCAATTTTTCGTAAAAAGCAAAATCATTGAGTTGATCGAAAAACTGTTTTGCGCTTTTAAAACGGGTATCTCCAAGTAATTCGATTGCCTTTTCGTTTGTATCCGCCGCTTCGGCAAAAGCAAACAACGACTGGAACATCCTGCTGGCCGCACCCGAAGCGGGAACAAACTTGACAGGTTTCAATCCTTCCTGAACCTTTTGTGTAAACTGTTTCACCGCTGCAGAAACTTTTTCCTCATCCATACGAATGATTCCGTCACCAATTGTGGCAGGTCTGAGCACCTTTAAAAACGGGAATCCCTTCCTGAAATGCGAAATCTGCTTTTCAATCTCCGGAAGCGAACTGCCTCTTTTTTCGATTTGTTCAATATCCTTAATTGCAAACATTTATATATATTTCTTCAGTAGATAATTCGTTTTTTAATTGCCAGTTGGAACACCGATGTTCTCTTTATTCATATTTGCAAAGCACAGAATCATGGGTGTTTCTTAAGTGCTAAAGATATGAAAATGTTGAAAAAACCAACGCCTGGTTCGATATTTAGAATGAACCATTTTTCAACAATAGAATGAACCGCCAGGAAGGACTGTGATCAGGCCAAAATAAGACTATTTTTGCGATTTAAAATCAATTCAATGTCAGTAACAACACAATATACGTGGGGCCACAGTAAAAGGTACAACGATTTTTCAACACATTTCAGGTCAATATTTGATGGTCGTGTTCAGAAAATATCTGTCAATGCCGGTTTTACCTGTCCCAATCGCGACGGAACCCGTGGTGTGGGCGGTTGCACCTATTGCAATAACAAAACTTTTCAGCCGTCGTATTGCGATTTGGATAATATCCTTAAAGTTCAGCTCGAAGAAGGGATTGCCTTCTTTTCGAGGAAGTATACCACAATGCGCTATTTGGCATATTTTCAATCATATACAAATACATATGCTCCAATATCGGTACTTCGCGAGCTGTATCGCGAAGCATTGAGTTATCCGGGAGTTATAGGCCTTGTCATCGCCACACGCCCCGATTGCCTGAGCGATGAAGTACTCAATCTTCTTGAAGAACTGTCACAAAAGTGTTATGTAATGGTGGAGCTTGGGATTGAAACTATTAAGGATCGAACTTTAGAAAAGATTAACCGGGGGCATACCTGGGAGGAATCGGTTCGGGCATTAAGGGAAACCAGCCGTCGCTCAATACACAATTGCGCCCACCTGATTCTTGGATTACCCGGTGAAAACCAGGTCGACTTTATCGAACAATCGAAGGTGATGTCTTCATTGCCTGTCGAAATTATTAAACTGCATCAGCTTCAGATTCATACAGGAACAACCATGGCTTATGAATATGCGCAGTTTCCCGATCGTTTCCATCCATTTAGTGTTGAAGAGTATGCCGAATTGGTAGTCGATTACCTCGAAAACCTGAATCCGGCAATTATTGTAGAACGTTTTGTGAGTTCGGCGCCCGATGCCATGGTTATTGCACCTCGCTGGGGTTTGAAAAACTACGAATTCGTGGCTAAAGTTGAAAAGCGACTTTTGGAGCGGGATACCTGGCAAGGTAAGTTATGGGAAAATCGGAATATTGAAAGTTGATAAACTTACTCCTGCGATAGAACTACTCTGTCCCCTGCGATAGAACTACTCTGTCCCCTGTGTTAGAACTACTCTATCCCCTGTGTTAGAACTACTCTATCCCCTGTGTTAGGACAACACTAACGCCTGCGTTAGGATTTGAATTTCTTTTTTAAGTTGATCTGTTTAGTGATATGATTTGGATGCCAATTATTTCAGATATAGGTTCGAGTCGCCATAGCTTAGGAACCGGTAATTTTCACTGAGCGCATGGGTGTATATCCGTTTCCACTCGTCACCAAGAAATGCAGCAATTAATAGTAGTAGTGTACTTTGTGGCTGGTGAAAGTTGGTCACCATTCCGCTGATTACCTTAAAAGAATAACCTGGAAGAATGATTATTTGTGTTGAGCTGCTCAATTCCGTGAAACGACGCTGGAGCATCCACGCTGCTAAAGCTTTAAATGCTTCAAGGCGAGAGTAGTTGCGCATTGGAAGTGAATATGGTTCCCATTGATTTACAGGAAGCTGTTCAATATCTATTTCAGGATTATTAATCACTTTGCATCCCATGAAATAAAGGCTTTCCAGCGTTCGTACGGAGGTCGTGCCCACAGCGATAATTTTCGCTTCAAAAACCGCCAATTGATCAATCAATTTGCGCGAAACGATAAAGTGCTCCGTATGCATTTCGTGTTCTCCAATTGTCTCCGACTTCACTGGCTGAAAAGTCCCGGCTCCAACATGAAGTGTAACCTCTTCACAACTAATGTTTTTCTTTTTCAGTGCCTTGAAAACATCCTCTGTGAAATGGAGGCCTGCAGTTGGCGCGGCAACTGAGCCTTTTATCTTTGAATAAACTGTTTGATAGCTTGTCAGGTCGATCTCTTCCGATTCGCGGTGGAGGTAGGGGGGGATCGGAATGTTACCTGTAAACTCAAGAATTTCGGCAAAAGTAAAAAGCGGGTTATCCCAGCTAAACTTTACTCCGCAAGCATTGCTGTCCGACGATTTAATTTTTTCGGCTTTAAAAAATACCTGGTTTCCGTTGATCTCCAGTGTCTGAACCAGCACTTCATCCTTCCATTTTTTCAGGTTTCCAATGATGCATTTCCAATTGCAACTTTCTGTTTGCGAGAACGATTGAGTGTATTCTGCCGGATATAGCGGTTCGAGGCAGAAGATTTCGATCCTGGCTCCGGTCAGTTTTTTGAAGAATAAACGGGCCCTGATGACACGGGTGTTATTAAATATCAGCATAGATCCTGAGGGAAGAAAATCGGGGAGATGATCAAACCGTTCATCCGCAATTTCACGATTGTTCCAGATCAATAACCGCGATTGGTCGCGATCGGTAAGCGCATAATTGGCAATTTGTTCTTCTGGCAGGTCGTAGGTATAATCCTGTATATAAATATCCTGAACTTGATTCATGTGAAATTTTTAGTTAAAACCGATAGCAAATGCCGAAATATCCGCCTATTCTCTTCTGAAATCTGTCTCCATAATCGGCTGCTAATCCTGTATTTACTTCGAAGGGTAATTTGTTTCCCCTGTAATTGAGTTCGCCCAGGACCGAGAATTCGTCCAGGGGTACGGGATACAGACTACCCGACGGACCAAAATTGGCAGACCAGGGAAATGAACCGTTATAGACACCGAAGTTACGTGACCATGTGAGCATTGATTTCCAGTAAATATCTGAACCTAATGTGCCTTTTATTCCCAGGTGGTGCATCCACATCCGTGTGCTTTCAAACCCGTCTGCGACACCGTCCGAACCAATACGTGGTACAAATAATGGTGTTCCCATCATCCGGTTATAATAAGTAAAGGAGCGGTAAATGTAATGATCGAAATAACTGTCTCTACCCCTGCCAATCACACGACCAGGATTATCGGGCGTTGGTGCCGGGAGACGGTGAATGGATCCGCTTTGATTGCGGGTATTCATATATTCGTAAACGATATCAGTGATGAATGATGACCTATCTTTTTTGCTTAAGTGTATTCCCCATAAACCATCCGGCAGGTTGGCCATTTCAATTCCTGACTGATCTTCAAATGGGTGGTTCCAATACAAACTGATAATAGATTTCGTCCATTCTTTCTTAATTTCCAGGGAGTAGATACCTAATTGATTCCCAGCCTTATTTGTGCGATCACCAATATATGCTCCCAGGCCACCTTTTAATCCCAAAATGTAATTAAAATATTGACTCAAACCGGGCATTTCACCTTCCGTAGGTGAAGTTCCTCCCCATAATACGTAATGTTCCAGTCCTCCTGTTATCGACCAGTTTTTTGAAAGTGATGCTTTACCGTAAAGTGATTTATGGTGCAGGTGAGCATCTTTTACAAATGCATGGTTTGAAAATAGTTTTTCCTCGTAATTAGCTTTGAATGAAAACCATTTCTTCCAAAATAGGAACGGTATAAAATTGTCAGTTGACAAAGAGATTCCAGGAAGCGGACGTGCGTTGTTCGAACGATCGAGATTTCCGTTTGTCGAAGATAATCCACCATATAAAATCGAATCAGATTGAGCTCCTGCTTTAATTACAAACCATTTATGTCGCATACCAAACCAATATTGGTTGGCCTGAAAATCCGATTTCCCGGCATAACCATATACAAGGTTTGCTCCCCAGGTGTAACTCCAATTACTTGCAGAATCGGATTCAAACTTCCTTGCAAAGCCCGCCTGGAATAATTGGTAGTTGCTGTTTTGTATTGTGAATACCCCATTTTGATTGGCCGTCATCCAGAACGGCAAATCCTCACCCGTCGAGACGTACGTGCCGAATGAGACATTGAAATCAGTCTTCCCTTTTTTTTCTTGCGCAAAAAGTCCGGAGTAGACGAAGATTGATACAATAAGAAGCCTAAGTTGAAGCATGTACATAGGTTTTAAAAAAATCGCAGGCCTGTAAGCCGGGTTCTGTTTTTCATTCTATCATTTATCTGGGACTGCTGTCACCAACAGCCTCTTGCAGCCTACCCCTTACGTCTTCCGGCTTCCTTGCGGAGTCCGAAACCAGGGCGGGCAGCCCTGTGTTCCGAAGAACTCGTAATATATTTGGCCTTACAATCCATGAGGCGTACGGCTAACCGTGTTACCACGACTACCGGTGGGCTCTTACCCCACCTTTTCACCCTTATCCGGACTTTCGTCTGGACGGTTATTTTCTGTTACACTACTGCAAACTTACGTCCGCCTTCCCGTTAGGAAGCATAGCGCCCTGTATTGCCCGGACTTTCCTCCCCGAAATAATCGGGGCGATAGAACAGCCTGCGAAGCTGCAAATTTACAAAATATTGGCAAACCTTTCGTTAGGAATTACCATGGTTTAACTTCCTCTTTGTTGCCATACAGTCGCCGATTGCATTTGTTAAAAATATCTATATGTTGTATTGCCGGATCTGTTTAATTTTGGAGGATGAAATTTTTATCTTAAATTAGCCATCTGCATAATACTGACAAGTTCTTATTATTCACAGGATGATGCTTTTAACCAATTAAATTGGCGTGGAACAAAAATTTATCATTACAGTGTCTGAACACCGGTTGTTTGGATTTCTGATATTACCATATCTTGCAGAAGATGGACCTGAAGGCAAGTATCTATCAATATCGCAGCGCCTTCGGGTACATGATCTGGCAGAAGGAAATTTTCATTTTTCGGCAGTTCAAACTCAACTGATAAAACTCACCGAGAAGTATGCAGATGAAAATCTGGCCAAGAAATACAATAAAAAAGGAACCTTAAACGATTTCTACAAGAATGTCAAAGCGGAAGAATTTAATGTGAAAATTGTTCCGTTTGTTGAGGGCATTATGGCTCGTTGTCTCGATTTACTTAAAACCACTGGAATTCCGGTTTATTTTAAACGGGCGAAATACAATAATCTTTATGAGGACGATCTGATAGAATTGTGTTATGACGATACAAGAGCGGTATTTAATTTCCACCGTATTGAGGACGAAACACGATATTTCCTGACGATCAGAAACGGTGCAGATCAACTTTCGTTACTTCACCGGAGTATCATTTTGCTTGTTAATGAGCCCTGCAGGATCTTATATCAAAACAAACTTTATTTCTTTGACGATATTTCAGGGTCAAAGCTTCAGCCATTCTTCGACAAGGAGTATATTAGTATCCCCCGAAAAGTGGAGGAAAAATACTTTGGAACTTTTATTTTAAATGCGATTAAAAATCAAGAAGTTAACTATTCTGGATTTGAAATTATTGATACACCGGTGCGAAAAGAGGCAATTTTGTCTGTTGAAATTGATATCGCCGGATATCCGGTTTTTATACCTGTTTTTAAGTACAACGATCAGGTTATTCCGGTAGGTGATGAAGGAAAAAAAATTGCTGTTTTTGAAGTTTCAAACGGAAATTATATTTTTCATCGGTTCGACAAGGATTTGGACTGGGAGATAAATATTATTTCAAAACTAAGGGACCTTGAATTGCAAGGGGAATCATACGCTTTGCATTTGGCGGGTTCTTTGGAAAATAGTCAGTCAAATGCTTTGTATGACGCAATTGGATGGCTGTCGAAAAATAGGGTGAGTTTGGAAGATATGGGAATTCCGGTTAGTCAGAAAGGTCTCGATCAAAATTACTTCACAGGATATCAGATACTTAATCTTCAAATTAATGAGGACAACGACTGGTTTGATATTTTTGCAACAGTTACATTCGGCCAGTATTCTTTCCCATTTGTCCGGTTGCGTAAAAATATAATGAATCAAATTAGGGAGTTTAAATTACCCGACGGCGAGGTTGCCATCCTTCCTTTAGAGTGGTTCGCTAAATATCACAACATCTTTAGTTTTGGCAAAGTTGGCGAACAATCGATCAGGTTACAGAATTATCATTTTACACTGATTGCCGAAATTGCTGAAGAAATGGACGCTTCCGTTAAAGAGAAGATTAATACATTAAAATACTCCAATGTTGAATCGCAAGAGATTCCGGTTGAATTAAATGCCGCTCTTCGAAAATATCAGTATGACGGTTATAATTGGATGTATCATTTGTTTGCTAAGGGATTAGGTGGATGCCTGGCTGATGATATGGGGTTGGGGAAGACGATCCAGGCGCTCACCTTATTGCTTAAATTGAAACGGAAGGAGCAAACTTACCCGGTATTTCAGCATAAAAATTCCGGACAGTTATCGCTTTTTGTATCTGAAGAGCCTGAAGCAGAGCGTATGCAATCTGCAACGCTTATTGTATTGCCAGTTTCGCTTGTCCACAATTGGGAAAAAGAGATCCGGAAATTTGCCCCGGCATTAAAGGCCTTTGTATATAGCGGAGCAAGAAGGCGTGAAAAAAGCGATCTAAATGAAATCATTAACAATTACGATATTATTCTTACAACTTACGGTACTGTCAGAAATGATGTTGAAGAACTGTCGCAATACGAGTTTTATTTTCTGATTCTTGATGAAAGTCAATATATTAAAAATAGTGAATCCAAAACATATAAGACAATTACGGGTATCAGATCCCAGCATCGGATTGTTTTAACAGGTACACCTATTGAAAACTCATTATCAGATCTGTGGGCTCAGATGAATTTCCTTAACCGGGGATTGCTTGGCAGTAAGAACTATTTTAAGCAGGAGTTTCTTTTACCTATTGAAAGAGATAAATCGACCGATGCAAGTGAAAAACTGCAAAAATTAATACAACCCTTTATACTCAGACGCACCAAAGAAGAGGTTGCCCAAGATCTTCCATCCCTTACTATGGAGACAATTGTGGTTGAAATGACTCCTGAGCAACTTGAGTTTTACGAAACCGAGAAATCTGCCGTGAGGAATGTATTGCTCCAGAATTTGAATGAAGATGGATTGCAGAAATCAACATTCTTTGTTTTACAGGCGCTCACGCGACTTCGTCAAATTGCGATTCACCCAAAGCTTATTGATCCTGTGTCTGATTTTGAATCGGGAAAATTCAACGACATAATAGCAATGCTGGGCATACTTGTAGCCGAAAATCACAAAATACTTGTTTTTTCTTCTTTTGTGAAACACCTTAATTTGTTAGCTGAGCGGTTTTCAAAAGAGCAGTGGAATTACAGCTTGCTAACAGGACAAACTACTGATCGGAAACAAGTTATTGAAGAGTTCCAGGAAAATCCCGAAAAAAAAATATTTTTGATCTCGCTTAAAGCGGGTGGAGTAGGATTGAATCTTACCGCAGCTGATTATATTTTTATAACTGACCCATGGTGGAATCCGGCCGCTGAGATGCAGGCAATTAGTCGCGCCCATAGAATTGGGCAGGACAAGAAGGTATTTGTCTACCGATTTATTTCCGAGAATTCAATTGAGGAAAAAATTCAGAAGTTGCAGGATAAAAAATCGAAGTTGGCAAATGAATTTGTGAACTCAAATGATCCATTCAGAGATATTTCGAAAGATGAAGTCCTCGATTTGTTTGAATAAAAATTGAAAAGGATGAAACCGGGCGGTTCCATCCTTTTACTAAAACTAACCAAACTAACTAACCTAACTAAACCTAAACTTATGAAAAAAATGTACCACAAAGGTACATGTGTATGCTATGGTCTCCAAATATTTAGTGTTAAAAAAATGTAAAATTCAGGTATTTTAAAAAATAACAAAAAAGCCTGATTTTCGTCTCGAAAATCAGGCTTTCAAATTTTGCGTTTTTTTGTGTGGTGCCACCTGGAATTGAACCAGGGACACACGGATTTTCAGTCCGTTGCTCTACCGACTGAGCTATGGCACCTTGTTTTCTAACGCGGTGCAAAACTAATCAAATTTTATTTGTCTCCAAATACGAACTGAAAAAAAACAAATAAAATTGAATTTGATTGAATTTCAAGTATCCTGAATTTATTGAAAAGAGGGTGGGTGTTGAGATCATTATTTTCAATACTTTTGCAACTTGTTCAAAACCAAATAATGGAATATTTTTCTGCACTCTTACCCAATGGAATACGGTTGGTTCATCAGTATGTCGATTCACCTGTTTCCCATTGTGGAATCATTATCAACACTGGTTCACGTGACGAGGCGCTCATGGAACAAGGTATGGCACATTTTATTGAGCATACAATTTTCAAGGGTACGGTGAAGCGGAAGTCATTTCATATTCTGAGTCGTCTTGAAGATGTTGGAGGTGAAATGAACGCCTATACAACCAAAGAGGAGACTGCAATACATGCTTCTTTTCTCACCGAGTATTACCAGCGCACCATGGAGCTCTTTAGTGACATACTGATTAATAGTACTTTCCCGGAGCAGGAATTGAAAAAGGAGCAAGATGTAATTATTGATGAAATTAACTCCTACAACGATTCACCTTCGGAATTGATTTTTGATGAGTTTGAAGAGCTGATTTTTGAAGGCCATCCGATCGGACGGAATATACTTGGAACACCAGAAAACGTGAAAGCATTCACGAGGGATGATATTCAACGGTTCATGGCGAGAAATTACAATACCGATCAGATGGTGATCTGCTCGGTAGGAAAAATCACCGGAAAGCAGTTTCTGCATCTCGCAGAACGTTACTTTAGCATTTTTCCCGATAATAGACGCACTTTTAGTCGGCCGTTGGTTAATGGGTATGCACCGAGATTTAAATCAGTTGAAAAGGATACATTTCAGGCACATTGCCTGATCGGAGGTCTGGCGTATGATGTGTTTCACTCGGATCGGATAGCGCTCGTTCTGTTAAATAGTATACTTGGAGGTCAATCAGGCAATTCGAGACTTAATTTGGCGCTGCGAGAAAGAAACGGGATTGCATATAATCTCGAATCTTCATATACCGCCTATTCCGATACGGGAACAGTAACCATTTATTTTGGAACAGACAAAGACAATCTTAATAAAGCGATCTCATTGATTAAGCGAGAAATCAAAATCTTACAGAATAAATTGATGGGTGATATTCAGATCAGCAAAGCTAAAAAGCAATTGGTTGCTCAGCTGGCCATGTCGCAGGAAAATCATGAAGATCTGATGTTGTCACTTGGTAAGAGTTTTCTGATCTACAATAAAATGGATGATTTGGATGTACTTTATAAAAAAATTAATGCAGTGACTACATCTCAAATCATGGATATTGCTAATGAAATTCTGGATTTCGATAAATTATCAGTTTTAATATATAATCAAAGTGATAAAGATTGATAAAGTTCTAGATCAATACATGTTGTCACATATTGTGGAGGAGAGTCCGCTCTTGGCAAGGCTTTATCGCCAGACCCAGGTGATGATGGTAAATGGTCGCATGTGTTCAGGCCATCTGCAGGGATCGCTTTTGACCCTGCTAAGTAAACTGATTCATCCGGATAAAATCTTAGAGATTGGAACATATACTGGTTACAGTGCTTTATGTTTGGCTAGCGGACTGTCTGAGAACGGAATACTTCACACAATCGAAATCAATGACGAGTTGGAACTTTTAGCCGCATCATTTTTTGAAGAGTCGGGTATGCGGGATCGCATAATTCAGCACATAGGCGACGCTGATGAGATTATTCCTCAATTGGATGAGAAATTTGATCTTGTTTTTATCGATGCCGACAAACGGAAGTATTTGTCAAATTACAACCTTGTGTTTCCTAAAGTTGCAATTGGCGGAGTAATTATTGCTGATAATACTTTGTGGGCGGGAAAAGTTGTTCAAAAAATTGCAACAAATGACGAGCAAACAATTGGTATTATGCAGTTTAATGATTTTGTGAAGGTTGATTCCCATGTTGAAACCTTTATGATTCCCATCCGTGACGGCATGACGGTCCTTCGTAAGATTTCGGAATAGGTCAAGGAATAGTTATGAGTTAGAAGCACAATTTTCCAACATTCTTTAATCCGGTAATTCCTCTATTCTTCAATTTTCTTCGTATCTTTCGGTAAGCTAAATCTATAAGCCGATGAGAGAGGATTTTCTCCATTTTATCTGGAACAATAAACTTTATCAGAATGATTCTCTTTTTACTCAAGAAGGGGAATCACTTCAAATTCTGCATCCTGGACGGCATAACACGAATGCCGGTCCCGATTTTTTCGATGCCAGGATTCGGATTGGTGAAACATTATGGGCAGGAAATATCGAAATTCACCAACGAGCATCTGATTGGAACAAACATGGGCACCAAAATGATCCTGTTTATCGAAATACGATTCTTCATGTGGTGGCAGTCTCAGATATTCAGGTGTTTAATGATTTGGGTTCTGGGGTGCCTGTCGTTGAAATAAAATGGCCACGGTGGATTGAAGACAATTATGAAATGCTGATTAGAAGTCACGACTGGATTGGCTGTGCTTCACGATTATACCAGGTAGATCCGTTTAGAATCAAATTCTTCCTTAACGGAATCGTGATTGAGCGTTTAAAACAAAAAATAGATGCAATAAGCAAAGTGCTTTCTGAGACTAAAGTGGATTGGGGGGAGACTTTTTATTGCACGCTTGCACGGAATTTTGGTCTGAAGGAGAACGCACTTCCTTTTGAAATGGTAGCCCGATCGCTTCCGCAGTCGGTGCTTGCACATCATCACGATTCTTTGTTTCAGCTTGAGGCACTTCTTTTCGGACAAGCTGGATTGCTTGGAGAGGAACTATTTGGCGATGAGTATTACCTTGAATTGCGAAAAGAGTACCGTTTCCTGGCAATAAAATATGGTCTGAAACCCATAGCCGGGCATTTGTGGAAATTTATGAGGATGCATCCAGGGAACTTTCCAACAATCAGGCTCGCACAATTTGCGGCGTTGATTCACCATTCAAGTGGATTATTTTCAGCCGTAATTGAGGCAAATAACCTCGCGGATTTACAGCAGCTGTTTATGGTTCAGGCATCAGACTACTGGGACAATCATTACAGTTTTAATAAGCCATCCGTCATCAGGAAAAAAGTATTTGGAGATCAGATATTTAATCTTATTGTTATTAATGTTGTTGTTCCCTTCTATTTTCTGTATGGAGAAAGCCAAAATAAACTATTTTTGAAAGACAGAGCGTTGGATATACTTGAGCAAATGCCAGCTGAGAACAATAGTGCAATAAGTCGTTGGGCCGGAGCCGGAATAGTTGCAGCGAATGCACTCGAATCGCAGGCATTATTGCAACTTCAACACAACTATTGTGAGTCCAGGAAATGCCTTGACTGCACCATCGGACATAAAATAATTTTGCATGAACCAGTTTGAACAACAAACAACGAAGACTTTCAGAATTGCCATTTCATTAGTGATTTTTGTGTTTGCATTTGGATTGGTTGGCTTCCATTTTATTGAAGGATACGGATTTATCGACTCTTTGTACATGACCGTTCTTTCCGTTTCTACAGTCGGTTTTGAGGTTGTAAGGCCGCTTTCGCCAACAGGAAAGTTATTTGTTTCATTCCTGATTATCTTTAGTCTTGGAAGCTTTGCATTCGTAGGATCAAGCATAGTACGGTTTTTTCTTGATGGTGAATTTGTAAAAAAATTAAAAACAAACAGGGTGAGCAAAAGGATAGAAAAATTGACCGATCACGTGATTATTTGCGGCTATGGCCGGAATGGAGAACAAGCTGCGCTCGAATTGACAGATCATGTTCATCCGTTTGTGATCATTGAACGGCGCGAAAATGTGATTGCCCGTATTCAGGAAGATCCAAATCTTCTGTTTATTCAGGGTGATGCCACGAATGAAGAGGTACTTCGCACGGCTGGAATTGATCGTGCCAGGGCATTGATCGCCACTACGCCGAATGATGCGGACAATATGTTTGTCGTTCTTACTGCCCGAAGTATGAATCCCGATCTGACCATCATTAGTCGCGCTTCCGAAATTGGTTCTGACGTTAAATTAAGGCGAGCCGGAGCAACAAATGTGATTATGCCTGAAAGAATGGGTGGACAGCGAATGGCTCGTTTGGTTACACAACCCGATGTAGTTGAATTTATGGAATATATCTTACTTCAGCGTGACCGTGATGTAAGCATCCATGAAGTGCATTGCCGGAATTTGGCGATCGTTAATAGTGGAAAAACAATTGGTGAGCTGAGCCTGGGAAGCGTTACCGGCACAACAATTATCGGGTTAAAAAACGGAGAAGGCAAATATGTTTTTAACCCTGGTGGCGATTATCCACTTAGTATTCTGGATCAGCTTTTCGTCCTTGGATCGCCTGAGCAAGTGCGGAAACTCAATAATTTTCTCGAAGATAAATTATGATCTGGTCATCAAACTGGATGCCCGGATATGCAACTTCAATTAAATCAACCAAAGCGTGAAAAATATTAGGAGATATTTTTGTAGCTTTGTGCCGGTTTTTTAATTAATGTTGAGCCGTTGCTATCGAAAACGAATACTGCGGAGCAATAATTGTATCATTTTTAAATTTTTAAGTTATGTATTTAACTGCTGAGAAAAAACAGGAGATTTTTGAAAAGTACGGTAAAACAGTGACCAACACAGGTTCTACCGAAGGACAGGTTGCACTTTTCTCATTTCGGATTAGTCACCTTACGGAACATCTGAAAGTCAACAAAAAGGATTTCGGAACACAACGTGCGCTGATCGGATTAGTAGGCAAACGTCGTGCATTGCTCGATTACCTCAAAAGAAAAGACATTGAACGTTACCGGTCATTGATCAAAGAACTCAATCTTCGTAAATAACGAACTACCTAAAAAGGCAATTT
>JANXZJ010000026.1 GCA_025355585.1 Mariniphaga sp.
TTGTGGGATTTGGCTTCCTGAAAGACATTCTGATACACAGGGGAATCTACTTCTTCCTGGGTCTTGGATTTATTGGTTTGACCATCATGTTATTGCAACGTCTTCCTCAATCGCCAGTGATCAGGAAAACGACCCTTGTATTTAGCATTGTCTTTTTGTCAATTGGTTTTGGTTTGGGATTCAAATACATCAGTAACATCGATGCAAATGATAACCACCGGACTCAAATGCTTGAACTGAATAACAAATATGCGGCATCTCCCAAAGTTGACGTGAAAAAGTGCGACCTGGTTATTGAGCATAAAGGCGAAGGGATTACCGGTGAAGCAGATATGTTACTAACCAATCTGACAACTGAACCGCTTCGCGAGATCATCCTTACGCTTAACCCAGGACTTGAAGTGACTGCAGTGAATGGCGCCAAATTTAGTCGCGAATTGCAGCTCATCAAATTGACGCCTGATTCTCCGTTACCGACAGGTGGTGAATTGAATGTGAAAATATCGTATCGCGGTACCATTGATGAAACATTTTGCTACCTCGATATGACCCGCGAAAGGTTGGAGTTATGGCTGAACAGGGGAAATGGAATTGCCGATAAAAAACATGCCTTTATTACGCCCGACTACCTGTTGCTAACACCCGAAACACGTTGGTATCCAACTGCGGGGATCAGTTATTCAACCGACGGACTCAAATGGCAGACCACGCAGTTTTCTGATTTTCACCTGAAAGTAAAAACCACCAACGGACTGCAGGCGATTTCGCAGGGAAAGATTACCGATGAAGGGAACGGATCTTTTGATTTTATGCCCGAGAACAAATTACCGCAAATATCGCTCGCGATTGGCCGGTACACAACCCGTTCAATCGATGTTGACAGTGTGAAATACAATTTGACTTTTTTAGCTGGGCACAACAACTTCGATCCGTTTTTCAAAATTTTACGCGATTCATTTCCTCCCGTTATTCGTGATTTGCGCAAAACATGGGAAACAAAAGTGCGTTTCGCTTATCCTTACAAACGGTTCAACCTTATTGAAATACCAGTTCAGTTTTGTTCTTTTATGCACGTTTGGAGCGGAGCCGGCGAACAGGTACAACCTGAAACTGTATATCTGCCTGAGGGCGGGTTTAAAATACCAAGTGCCAGTTTTGCGGAACAAAAGAAACAGGCCGAACGGTGGAGTGGTCATGACAACCAGACTATAAGTCCAAGAGAGACAGAAGAGAATTACCTGAAACGATTTGTGAATGAAGCGCTTTTGAGTAGCAAGACAACTCCCGCCCGTGGCGGAGGTGGAGGAATCCACTTTGGCGGACCATCACCAACAGAGGAAGAAATAAACCCTTATTTTATTTTTCCAAATTACTACACTTTTGTAACATACGTAAAATCTGATAAATACCCGATCGTTAACAGGGCGATTGAATCATATCTTTCGAAGGCTGCTACCGAAACCGGGAATACTTTTATGCGAAACTTTACAGGTTTATCCGAAAACGAGAAAGGTAATATCGCCTTGCAGGATGCATCGTTTGCTGAAATACTCGACAAACAAGATGATCAGGATATTATAAATAATGTGATTCTTACAAAGAGTGGATTTCTGTTTGCTTTAATGAAAGGTGCAGTTGGCCCCGATAAATTTGATGATTTCATTCACAAATTTATCGAAGCGAAAAAGTTTCAGGCCTATTCAGTTGATACGTTGAATGCTCAGTTAATGAGTTCATTCAACCTCGACCTTAATCAATACCTTCCCGACTGGTACAACTCAAAATCGCTGCCAGGCTATATCATTTCAAAAGTCAACGCGGTCAAATTGAAAAAGGATGATCAGATTAAAACAATGGTTTCGTTTGTGATTACCAATACGGAAAAGGATGCAGGTGCTGTTTCAGTCTCATTCAGAATGGGTGGTGGTCAGCGCGGCGGAGGCTTTCGGATGCGTGGTGGCGGTGGTGCTGATGACAATATCGAAAAGACGGTGCTGATTAACGGCAAAGTATCTAAAAGGATTACTTATCTGTTTAACAGGGAGCCAAGGTCAATAACCGTGAATACATTTGCTTCTCATAACATCCCATCAAGTATATCACAACAGTTTGGAAAAATTGAGATTGACGAAAAATTACAAGCTGAAGAGGCAGAGGAGGTTATTGCCTATACAGAAGGAACGGAACCGAACGAAATCATTTTCGATAACGAAGATCCCGGATTTGTAGTTAGTAAACCAAGGACAAGCAGTTTAATACAACGTATTTTTATGCCTGCCGATGGTTCGGCAATTGGAAGCGGCAAAAAGGAGCTCAAATACAAAGGAATCGTATTTTGGAATCCCCCGGTAGAATGGACACTTACCACGAACGAACAATTTTACGGGAAACAGATCCGATCCGCCTATTATCTCAAAGGGGGAACAGGCGACCGCAAAGTTACATGGAATGTTCCGCTTAAAGTGGCAGGATATTATAAATTATCGGCTTACATACCTAAAATCAGGGGTGGATGGAACCGTGATGAAAAAACAGACGAAGAATACAACTTTACCATTTTTCATGACGATGGTCAGGATCATCAGATTGTCAATATGAAAGATAACGACAGTGGATGGATGGAAATCGGATCCTATCATTTCTCGCCCGATACAGTCAAAATTGAACTAAGCAATCTTTCGAAGGCAAGAAATATTTTTGCTGACGCAGTCAAACTTATAAAAGAAAAATAACCGAATACTTTAAAAAATGAAGAGACAGAAATTTATCCTGCTGATGTTGTTTTCACTCTTTTTGATTCAGTTGAAAGCACAATCAATTGTTACACTCGAACAGGCGCTCGATATGGCCAGCAAAGGGAGTCCAAGTTTGCAGAGTTCGTTGTATAATCTTGAACGGACAACAGAAACTTTGAATGCTCAGCGGGCAGCATTGAAATCACAATTTTCGTTGAATCTAAACCCTGTTGAGTATAGCAACATGCGAAGATTTGATGCCCGGATTTCTCAATGGTATACGAATGAGAGTTTTACCACTTCAGGTACATTCAGGGTCGATCAGCCGATTCTTTATACGGATGGAAAGATTTCGCTTTCAAATCAGTTCGGTTGGCAATCAAATACATCAGATCAGCTGAGTGGTTCCAGTACAAACAAATCTTACTTCAACAATCTTAATTTAAGTCTTACGCAACCTCTGTTTACCTATAACAGGACAAAGACCCAGATTAAAACATTGGAACTTAACAATGAAAACGCAATGTTAAGTTATGCAATGCAGCGTTTAGCGCTTGAAAAGAATGTGTCGCAGTTTTTCTACAATGTGTACCTGGCACAGATGAGCCTGACAATCAAACAGGAGGAATTGGCCAATACCGAAAAGAGCAACGATATTATTAAAAATAAGGTAGAAGCAGGACTTGCAGCCAAAGAGCAGCTTTATCAGTCGGAAGTGAACCTTTCAACAGCTGAGTCGAGTGTTGAATCAGCTCGTGTTTCTCTCGAAAGTGCGAAGGATCTTTTTAAACAGTACATTGGGATGGATATTTTTGAGGAAATATCTGTAATGACCGATGTTGCAGTTACTCCGATTGAAGTTGACGGTAAGAAAGCGCTTGAACACGGGTTGGCTTCGCGAATGGAATTAAGACAACGCCAGATCAGCGTCGAGACCTCCCAATTTGATATGCTGGCAGTTAAAGCAACAAATGAATTTAGGGGTGATATGACCCTTTCGATGGGATTATCGGGTGATAATCCGGCATTAGCAAATATTTTCGATCAATCAACTAAGAGTCCGAGGATTAGCCTGGGTTTCAATGTTCCTGTATTCGATTGGGGCGAACGAAAAGCAAGGATCAGGGCGCAGGAGGCAGTTATTAATTCACAAAAATTGAACCTTTCGAATCAGCAGGTTCAGATACAGTTGGACATCCGCCAGGTAATCCGGAATCTGAGTAACCTGAAAAACCAGATTGGAATTGCACTTCAAACGCAAAAAAATTCACAGCTAACTTACGATATAAATTTAGAGCGCTATAAAAATGGCGATCTTACAAGTATGGACCTAAACTTGTACCAGGTGCAGTTATCCAACAATAAGATGGCTTATGCCCAGTCGCTGATCAATTACAAGATCGAACTTCTCAACCTTAAGATACAATCATTGTTCGACTTCTCAACAAATGAAGCGGTTGTACCCGAGAAATTTGTAAAGGAATACCAGGCAGGGATAAAGAAATAATCAATCTAAAAAATCAACATATTATGGAATTCAAAATGAAAAAAAGTAGTAAATGGGTATTGCTGGCGCTTTTACCCGTAATGGCCGCATGCGGAAACCAGGGAAGTCAGGTCAACAACGAACTTGCCATTCCTGTATCAGTGGCTGATGTTGTGAAAAAATCAATCGTTCAGTATATTAGCACGACGGGAACAGCTACTGCAGCAAGTCAGGTTACCCTCAATACCGAAATGGCGGGTATCTACCGGTTACAAAAAAATCCAAAGACAGGTGGTGAGTTCAAACTGGGCGATATCGTTGAGAAAGGTCAGGTAATTGTCAGGCTGGAGAATCCAGAAACTCAAAATACGATTGCCATCGCTACCAAGAAACTAAACCTGGATATATCGGAACTGGAGAACCAGAAACAGAAATCGCTATATGAAAAAGGGGGCGTTACTTTGCGCGAAATGAAGAATTCGGAAGTTGCACTTGCTCAAGCCAATACCGATTATGAGAATGCAAGAATTCAGTTATCTAAGATGGAAGTTGTTGCACCATTCCGTGGAGCCATTGTCGATTTGCCACAAGTGACAAGCGGAACGCGGGTTATTGCCAATGCTGCTGTTGTAACGTTGATGGATTACAGCAAACTGTTGATGGAGATCAACTTACCGGAGAAGAATATTACCAGTATTAATGTTGGGCAAGAGGTTTACATTACAAATTATACCTTACCAAAAGATACACTTAAAGCAAAGATTAATGAGCTTTCACCGGTTGTAAGTACTGAAACCCGCACATTCAAGGGCAAACTTCTGATTGACAATCCGCAATTAAAACTACGTCCGGGAATGTTTGTAAAGGCAGATATCGAAACAGCAAGGCGCGATAGCGCAATTGTGATTTCGAAAGAGATTATCGTTTCGGGCAACCGGGGGAAAACTGTATTCATTGTTGAGAAGGGTGCAGCCCGCGACCGTATTATCACTACGGGACTTGAAAACGAAACAATGGTAGAAGTAATTGAGGGACTAAAAAAGAACGAACGGGTAGTTACCAAAGGTTTCGAAACACTTAGGAATAACTCTAAGGTTAAGATTATTAATCAATAGTCTTCGCGGTATTCATATTATTTGTAGGTAATCTCAGTGCGTATCGAATTAAATGCGTTCTGAAGATCAATTAATTAAATAAGTAATTGCGAATGAAAAAACTGACTTCTTTTGCAGTCAATTACCCTGTAACAGTGTTAATGGCCATACTGGGGATATTGCTTCTTGGAGTGATATCGTACCAGAAATTAGGGATCGACCTTTTCCCCGATCTCACCTCTCCCCGTGTTTTTGTTGAGATAAAATCGGGTGAAAGACCTCCTGAAGAAATGGAGAAATTGTTTGTTGAGAAAATTGAAGCTGTGGCTATCCGGCAGGGCGGAGTGGTGGAGGTTTCGTCCGTTTCGCGGACAGGCTCTGCCCAGATTACTGTCGAATACGCATGGAGTAAAGATATGGATGAAGCCTTTCTTGATCTTCAGAAAGCTTTGACAAGCTATTCTCAGAATTCTCAGATCGATGCATTAACAATCACACAGCACGATCCAAACACTCAGCCTGTTGTAATTGTTGGACTCTCGCACGAGTCGATTACCGACATGAACGAGTTGAGAAAGGTAGCCGTGAATTATATCCGTAATGAACTGGTTCGTCTGGAAGGAATTGCGGAAGTTGAGCTATCGGGTATTGAAGAGAGTGAAGTCCGAATTGATACAGATCCTTATAAACTCGAATCATTTGGCATCACTGTTGATCAGCTTTCCACTAAAATTCAGGCTTTTAACCGAAGTATCTCAGGCGGAACAATTACAGAAACCGGACTTCAATATGTTGTTAAGGGAGTTAGTCTTTTGCAACAGAAGGAGGATTTCGATAACCTGATTATTGGTTATAAGTCGACAGTCACTGGGAATACTACTGCAGAAAAATCTGCAACCTATCTGCGCGATGTGGCAACCGTAAGTTTTGCCAATAAGGAGCCGGTAAATATTGTCCGAATTAACGGTGAAAGGTGCCTCGCATTATCAATCTACAAGGAGACGCGGTACAATACTGTTAAAGCGGTTGAGGATATTCAAAAAGCGCTTGTCAGTATTACGAAAGCCCTGCCGGGTTATAAATTTACGATTGTGACCAATCAGGGGACATTTATCCGCACAGCCATTGATGAGGTACAAAACACATTGATAATCGGCGTGCTGCTCGCAATAGTGGTACTTTTCCTTTTCCTTCGGCGTATAGGTACCACGTTAATCGTAAGTCTTGCAATACCAATCTCGATAATTGCGACGTTCAATTTAATGTATTTCAACAATTTAACGTTGAACATCATGACGTTGGGAGGACTTGCACTTGGCGCCGGAATGTTAGTCGATAACGCCATTGTGGTAATGGAGAATATTTTCCGGAATCATGAGTTGGGGATGTCAGCGAAAGAGGCAGCCATTGTGGGTACTGCCGAAGTTGGTGGTGCAATTACCTCTGCAACCCTTACTTCGATTGTTGTATTCCTGCCGATCGTTTATATGCATGGTGCTTCGGGTGAGCTATTTAAAGACCAGGCATGGACAGTGGCATTTTCGCATCTTTCGTCACTCTTTGTTGCTATCTTTCTTATTCCGATGTTGTATCATCAGGTTTTCGCCAAGAAGAAAAGGCAGGCTTTCAAAGGTGCAAAATTTGCAGGTTTTGGTAATTTCATTTCAAAATTGCTCCCCCACAGGTGGATTATCATCATTTCTTCCTTAGTATTAATGGGATTATCATTTTTATTGGTTCCATACATCGGAAGTGAGTTTATGCCTAAAACAGACAGTAAACAGTTCACCATCAATGTAAAAATGGAAGAAGGGACTTCTCTTGTGCGGACATCGACCGCTATTGCCTCTATGGAAAAGATGATTAAAGAGTTATTGGGTGATGAGGTTCAGTCGGTTTATTCCAGGATTGGGCCATCAACTGAAACGTCGACAACTTCGACATCCGTTTACGAAGGGGAAAACACGGCAGAGGTAAAGGTTCTGCTTAAGCCTGACGGTAAATTTGTGGCTTCTCAGGTTGTTGAAGCCATTGCCAAATGGTATGCCGAAAATCCACAGTTTAAGGTGACATTCTCGCAGGACGAAACAGCTTTGCAGAGTATTCTTGGTACAACTGATGCTCCGCTGGTTGTAGAAGTTCGGGGCGTTGACCTCGCCGAAATCAAGAAGATCACAAAAGAAGTGGAGTCCGCTATAAAAGATATACCTGGCTTATACAATTTACAGACAAACATGGAAGGTGGCTACCCCGAAATCAATGTGGTGGTTGACCGGTTCAGGGCAGGTTCCTACAACATGGCTGTGACCGATATCGTAAATCAGGTAACTGCCAAACTGAAAGGACAGAGTGCCGGACAGATGGATAAAGATGGTGAATTAAAGGATATTACCATTCATGTTCCTAAAATCGGCATTGCAGCGCTGGGAGATATGATTATTAAAAACGGTACTTCCGTGATCCGGTTATATGAAGTGGCAAAACTCGACCAAACGGTTGCTCCTACTGAAATTTACCGGCGGAATCAAATCCGGATCGGTAAAGTGATGGCTGAGATTGATAAAACGAATTCACTCGACAAAATAGTTGTAGCGGTTCAGGCTAAAATTGCACCAATGGTCCTGCCTGCCGATTATTCTATCAGGGTTACTGGTGAAGAGCAGAAACGTCAGGAATCAATGAGCAATTTGAAGTGGGCATTATTATTATCCATCGTTTTGGTTTACATGGTAATGGCAAGTCAATTCGAGTCGTTGATTCATCCGTTAATCGTCATATTAACCATACCTTTTGCAATCGTAGGAACGATCATACTGTTCTTTATCATGGGCCAGACTTTTAATATAATGGCACTGATCGGTATTATTATGCTTGGCGGGATCGCGGTGAATGATTCAATTATCCTGATTGACCGGATAAATCAGTTACGAATAGGAGGAATGGAAAAACGTCAGGCGATTTCGTTAGGGAGTCAGCAGCGGTTACGTCCCATCCTGATGATGAGTATCATTACGGTTATTGCCTTGCTGCCATTAACTTTTGGATTTGGAGAGGGTGCCTCTTTGCGTTCGCCAATGGCATATGCAGTAATTGGAGGTATGATTACCAGCACGATACTTACGCTACTTGTAATTCCTTGTGTATACGATTTGATGACAAGCAATAAGCCTTTTAAACCAGAGGAATAGCATTAAATTGGCAAAGAATAAAAGTTTTGGACAGAATAGCGACAGCTCAACGGTAAAACCGGAAACTGAAAGATTATGAAATGAGCATGATTCTAATAACATTGGACGAAATGATAACAAACTTTGTGCAAATTCCATACGGCCAAATAAAACAAACACTTAGCGTATGAATTTTATTATAAACAGAAAGGTTCTGATCAGCATGCTTTTCTTCGGATTAAGTATGATGGGATATTTTTCGTGGAAGAATCTCTCCATGGAATTATTCCCGAATGCTGAACTTCCGATGCTCTATGTGCAGGTTTCAAGTCAGCAGGAAGTTGACCCGAAATACATGGAAAGTCAGGCTATTGTGCCGCTTGAAGGTGCCATTGGCACACTCCAGGGAATCGAGAACATGGAATCCACTGCCGAATCACGACGTGGATCCATTATGGTTGAATTCAACAAGAACGTCAATTTTAAGTATACCTACCTGAAAGTTCAGGAGAAAGTCGATGAGATTAAAGCTTCACTACCGGCACAGTTTATCGTGACTGTAGTGAAAGTTGACCTCAGTCAGATGAACAACCAGTTTATGCAACTTCAGGTTTTGGGAGGTGGAGGTGTCGATCGCGTCAGGAATGTTACCGACCTCAAAATCAAAACAGAACTCGAAAACATCGACGGTATTGCAGGTGTCAACATCTTTGGCGGACGCGAGAAATCGGTCGAGATTCAACTCGACATGGATGTTTGCGAAGCTTACAATATCACTGCGGCTACAATAAGAAATAAAATAGCGGCCAACTACAAGGCGCGGGCTTTTGCGGGTAATGTGTACGAGGCAAATAAACAATACTTTGTCCAGGTCACTTCCGAGTTCGACGACTTGAAAGAGATTAGCAATCTGGTGATTGCCACCGGTCCGATATTATTGAAAGATGTCGCAAAAGTCTATTTTGGAACCAAAGAAGAAACCTCTTATTCACGTGTAAACGGAAAGGATGCTGTTTCGATCACGTTGGTCAATGATGCTCAATCGAATCTTATCGATCTGTCGCATAAAACCCTGGCGGTAATTGACAAATTAAACGAGAGCCTGGCATCGAAAGATATCCAGATCAAAGTTCAGAACAACGCGGCCGATACGATGGAGAAGAACCTCAATCAGATTGGCGAACTTGCACTTGTAGGAGGTATTCTGGCAATTATGGTCCTATGGATATTCCTGAAGAATTTCCAGTTGGTCTCTATCATTGCATTGGCCATTCCAATCTCGGTTCTTACTGCATTTAACTTTTTCTATGCAGGCGATATCTCCATAAACAGTTTAACCCTTGTGGGAATGGCGCTTGCGGTGGGGATGCTCCTCGATAACAGTGTGGTCGTACTTGAAAATATATACCGATTACGGGGGCTCGGAAATTCTCCGCGACAATCGGTCATTCAGGGTACAACAGAAGTGTGGCGATCTATCTTTGCCTCAACCCTTACCACAATTACCGTTTTCCTGCCGTTTATTTTCTCCGATAATTTCCTGATCACGCTGATCGGTAAAAATGTTGGCGTTTCCATTATCTCAACATTGACCATATCATTATTTGTGGCAATGTTACTTGTTCCGATGATGGCCTACTCTTTTCTGAAGAAGAAAAACAGCGAGAAACTTAGCTTTAACGTCGTTTCGACAAGGAACAAACTTGTTCAGGCTTATGTGATGCTGATGAAATATTCGTTACGGAAGCCGGCTCAAACCATTGTAGCAGTATTAATTTTCTTCTTTGTGACGATTTTCCTCTGCCTGGCTGTAAGTATGAATAATCTCACGTCGGTTGAAACCAATGCATTCAGAATCAGTGTAACGATGCCGGCAGGATCAACCATAGAGTCGACGGACAAAATAGTTGCGCAAATCGAAAGCAGGATCGATACAATTGCTGAAAAGGAAGATGTTACAAGTAATATCCAGGTACTGAGCGCTACCGTAAATGTTTTGCTGAAAACGGATTTTAAGAAAACAAGCAAACGAACCATTGCGCAGATTAGAGATGATGTGCAAAAAAGAGTTCAAAACATTGCCGGTGCACAGATAGATATTTCGGATGCTTCGCTGACTACCACAAGTTCAGGTGGTGGCGGAGGAGGCGGTGGCGGTGGTCGTCAGAGTAGTGGCGGAACCGGCAATATGATGAAATTACTGGGTGTCGGGTCAAATGAGGAACGTATTTTAATCAAAGGCCAGGATTTTGATGTGATGAAAAATGTTGCCGGCGACCTTCAGTATTTTCTCGAATCACTTGAGTCGATGAACAGGGTTCGCGTAAGCTATTCTGACAATCGTCCGGAAGTACACCTCCGTTTCCATCCATTGATTATGAGTGAGTACGACGTTTCGTTGCAAAGCATTTTAGGTGAACTGAACTCATTTAGCAAGGAAATTAATACAAATATCAAGTTTAAGCAGGGAGTTGACGAGTACGACATTCTGATCAAAGAAATGCCCAAAGTGGGAACGACCATTGAAGACCAGAAAAAGCCGCGAACAATTTATAATCTTCGGACGCTGCCGGTACCCGATACGAATGGTGGCTTGCATGAACTTCAGAAACTCAGTGAAATTGTTTTTTCAACCGGTGCTGCCAATATATCGCGGGTGAATCGTGAAAAGCAAATAGAAGTCACTTTTTCATTTGTCGCTGCGGCACAGGATTCGAAAGATTTGCTGGCTTCGTATCGTGCAGAGGTTGATAAAGTGGTCGAAGGCTATAAATTACCCTCGGGTATTGCTGTCCAGGTGATTCATGAGGAAGATCAGCTAAAGGATTTTTACTTCCTGATCCTCGCTGCATTTATCCTGATATTTATGATTTTGGCATCAGTATTTGAGTCACTTGCCACGCCATTTGTGTTGATGTTTTCAATTCCGCTGGCTGCAATCGGATCATTTGTTGCGCTTATAATGACAGGCAATTCACTCTTTAGCGCCAATACGATGATCGGGTTTATTATCCTGATCGGTATCGTTGTCAACAACGGAATTATCCTGATCGACTATACGAATATCCTTCGAAAACGGGGTTTCCGTACGCAACGGGCCTTGATAGTCGCCGGAATGTCGCGTATCCGCCCGATATTGATTACTGCAATCGTTACAGTTGTTGCGATGTTTCCATTGGCAATGGGCGACAATGAATATGTGGGGGCTATTGGCGCACCATTTGCGATTACCGTCATTGGCGGATTAAGTATGAGCACATTGCTGACCTTAATATTTATTCCAACATTCTACTTCGGTCTCGAAAATGCCATCATCTGGATGAAAGGTTTGTCTGTCAGAACACGTGTCATACAAATGGTTCTCCTCATTGCCGGCATCTATTTGATTTATACACGCGTTGATGCTTTCCTTTGGCAAATGCTCGACATGATCGCGATCGTGATGGTTATTCCGGGAACGACATGGTTTATCATGAATAGTTTGCGCAAAGCAAAAGAGACCGTGATTGATCCAAATGAACCAATTCATATTACAGTACAGAACCTTGTCAAAATATACGATTGGGGCAGTCGGTTCAAACGGGAGTGGCTTGGTAACGAACGAATTCGCGAACGGGCGGGGCAGATAAAATACTATCATCACTGGAAAGACTTCGACGACTTTGTATGGGAACTTCCTGTGCTGGGATTCATGTTCTACTTCGCATTCGGGTATTTGGTCAACGGACTGTACATGTTCATATTTGCCCATTTTATCTTCTTCATGTGTTTGTATATGTGGAGTCCGGTAACGCAATATCTCGGATATATAGGTGAACGTGGAAATACGAAATGGCCTGCAAAAGTTGCCAGTTGGGGATATTCATTTATCTATTGGATACTTCCGCTGATCTTCCTTGTGCTGTTTTACCTGGCATGGGATTCGATAGGGTCGGTCATCATGATCGCTGTATTATGGTATTTTGCGCTGACGGTTCAAATGACGGCCAACAAGCTTTACAACGAGAACATTAATATTGAAAGACTGCAGGGACGCTTTGCCGGAATTAGACGTTCATTCTACAAGTTAGTTGAACAGATGCCTTTGATTGGTCGTAAACGCGATGCCTTTAAAGCATTGAAAGGCGTATCACTTGATATTGAGACTGGTATGATCGGGTTATTGGGGCCGAATGGTGCCGGTAAATCAACCATGATGCGTGTTATTTGTGGAATCTACGAACAGAGCTACGGCAAGGTTTGGATCAATGGTATCGACACACAGGAAAAACGCGAAGAGTTGCAGGGTCTGATTGGTTATCTTCCACAGGAATTTGGTTCCTATGAAAATATGTCAGCTTATGAGTTCCTTGATTACCAGGGAATTTTAAAAGGGCTGACCAATCCGGTTGAACGTGCAACCCGCATCGAGTATGTTTTGTCTTCTGTTCACCTTTGGGATCGTAAGGATGATAAGATTGGCGGATATTCCGGAGGTATGAAACAGCGCATCGGGATCGCCCAGATATTGCTTCATCTTCCGAGAATCCTGGTTGTGGATGAACCTACAGCCGGTCTTGATCCGCGTGAAAGGATCAGGTTCAGAAACCTGTTGGTTGAATTGAGCCGTGAACGGGTCGTTATTTTCTCAACCCATATTATTGAAGATATTTCAAGTTCATGTAATCAGGTAGCTGTTGTAAATCGCGGTGAACTTCACTACGCAGGAAATCCTTCCAATATGGTGAAACTTGCCGAGGGGCTTGTTTGGCAATACACGATTCCGGCAAAAGAGTTTGACTCATTTCCGGCTAAAGACCGGGTGGTGCATCACATGAGAGACGGGGATAATATCAAATTGAGATTCCTGTCGGCCGAAAAGCCTTCGGAAGATGCTATCCAGGTAAAACCTGTTCTTGAGGAGGCCTACCTATGTATGCTGAAGGGGCTTAAGGTGAAGAAATAAACTGAGAGGGAGAGACTTCGGAAAAAGGAGAAAAAGAGAAGGGGTGAAACGGAGAAAAGGGGATTTGAAAATGGCAAGTCCGGAACTTAAGTATTCACCACAGCGTGGTGAAATATTGGTAGCCCGGGGTAAATGAACGAAGTGAATGCAACCCCGGGTATAAGAAAGAGGACAAAAAAGGCGCATCTGCAAAGTTCAATTGAAACACGATTGCAGTATGCGCCACAAATTGAAACTTTTGACAGAATAGCAGTCAAAGGGAAAGGAACAAGTAATTTAAAAAAAGAATAATGGATACATCAGTTAAAATATTTTCCAAACAGAGTCGGCTCTACTTTTGGGTCGATCTGATCCATAAAATGGCACGTTACAATCTTAAAATCATTTTTGCCGGAAGGTTTATCTGGTTTGTAATTGCGGCACTATTATTTTTTATTCTGCTTTCGATTAATCTGGTATTCAACGTTCCAAGTTACAATTCGTCATCAGTTTACAGCATCCTTTTCTTTCCGGGAATTCTGCTGGTCTTTTATCCCACAGTCTTTGGAATTCAGAGTGATGCCGATACGCGGATTCTGGAAATTCTATTCGGAATTCCCGATTACAGGTATAAAGTTTGGTTGGTACGCTTATTTATGATTTTTTTACTGACATGGTTTTTCCTTTACCTGTTCTGCTGGGTTGGCTATTATGGTTTAGTCCCTTATCCTGTCTTTGAAATGTCGTGGCAGTTGATGTTCCCTGTCTGTTTCCTCGGATGCCTCGCTTTTTTAATTTCCACAATTGTAAAGAATGGTAATGGTACAGCGGTTGTAATGATTATTATCGGAGTGCTTCTATTGATTTTGGCTGACATGCTCGACCGCACGCAATGGAATGTATTTCATAATCCGTATTCTATTCCCGATAAAATGAATGAGATGATCTGGTCACAAATCTCGCAGAAAAACCGTTTATTTCTTTCAATAAGCAGTATTGTCTTCTTACTCGGAGGATTAACGAATCTTCAGCGAAGGGAGAAGTTTCTAAAATAACCAGGATTGTATATGCAGTAATTATTTTATTATCTGGTAAGGGAGAGAAGAAAGGGAGAAAGTGTAATTCTGACACTTTCTCCCTTTTTGTCATTTTAACTTATTGAATTGTCAGGTCGTTTCATTAGAATCATGATTTGCGTCCCTCCCCTCTTCTCAATTCCGCTCAATTTCTCCCACTCAAAGCTTAGGCACCTTGATTCGATAACTTGTTGTTACATTTCCTTTCGAGATATCCATTAGCTTACCTTTTAGTAACCGTTTTTTTAGCGGGGAACAATAGTCCACAAACATGATTCCGTCCAGGTGGTCGTATTCGTGCTGTAAAACGCGCGCAGTAAACCCCGTATAAACTTCATCATAGGCTTTCCAGTTTTCGTCGAAATACTTTATCCGGATTGTACTGTAGCGGAGAACATCTTCACGGAGTCCCGGAATACTTAGGCACCCCTCGTCCATCAATACTTTTTCACCTTCTCTTTCAACGATATGTGCATTAATAAATGCCTTCTTAAAATCTTTCAGCAACGGTTCGTCATCTCCAAGCGGAGCCAGATCGACCACAAATACCCGATCGGTGAGGCCAATCTGTGGTGCAGCAAGGCCAACACCTTCAGCATTATGCATGGTCTCAAACATATCATCAACAAGATTTTTGAGCCCTTCATAATCCTGATCAATATCAATGGTTTTTTTGCGAAGTACGGGGTCACCGAATACGGTTATCGGATAAATCATTCTGTTTTTACTTTAAAAATTTCTGTTCTTCAAGAAACGACTGTAATATTATTGTAGCACTAACACCATCAATCGTCGCTTTGTTCTGTCTGTCTTTCTTTTTTACTCCTGCATCAATCATTGTCTGAAATGCCATCTTCGACGTAAATCGCTCATCCATCAGCTTTACAGGCATATCCTTATAAATCACCTGGAATTTCTTTAGAAAAGGATTGATATATCTTATGGCTTCTGACGGTTCATTGTTAAGCTGTTTCGGGTAACCGACAAGCACCATTTCAACTTCTTCGCGTGCAAAGTAATCGGCCAGAAAAACCCAAATGTCATTTGCCGGAACAGTTGTAAGTCGGGTAGCTATTATTTTTAACGGATCGGTAACTGCCAATCCTACACGTACATTTCCGTAATCGATGGATAAAATTCTTCCCATCCAGGTTTTTTTTGTTGAGTTGCAAATATAATTGATTTATTTGGTTCACAGATGCTTCTTTTCGAATACGAACTGCGCCAAATTGTAAACAAAATTAAAATCAGACATAAATTGATCAGGTTAATTTTTAAACTTTTAAACGTATTTTTATCATAAATTTGTCAGCCAATAAGAGTGTCTTTTTGGATCAGATTCAAAGATAAAAACCAGCTTAAAATGATCAGTTTAAAGAATATTCAAACCGAAATCGACGCAAGTTTTCTTTATAAAGTTCTTGGCGATCATGAAGAAGACCCCAATGTTGCCAGTGTATTTCACCAGATGAGTGATATTGAGCATGGTCATGCCCTTGCCTTTATGAAGAAGAATAATTTAGATCCAACTAAACCATTTCCGCCTTCGTCTAAAGCCAAAATCCTGAATCTGATTGGTAAAGTTTTTGGCTACGACTATATATTGGGTGTACTTTTAGATACGGAAAGAAGCCTCTCTTCGTCCATTATAAGTTCCAGAAAAACCAACAATGCCGGCAGCTCAATCTCTGACACAGCGCACGTTACGATCCTTAAGAATATTTTAAACAACCAACCCAATGTTTCGGGTTCAAACCTGGCCCGGTTTGAAAAGAGACATCGCTCAATTGGGGGCAATGCATTGAGGGCTGCAGTATTGGGTGGCAACGATGGACTGGTATCGAATTTCAGTCTGGTGATGGGAATTGCCGGTGCAACAAGCGGGAAAAGCGTCGTTCTGTTAACTGGTCTTGCGGGGTTACTCGCAGGTGCTTTATCAATGGCACTGGGTGAATGGATTTCGGTACATAGTTCTAAAGAACTCTTCGAAAACCAGATGCAATTGGAAATGGAAGAACTGGAAAACAATCCTGAAGGTGAAGAATTGGAATTGGCTTTGATCTACCAATCAAAAGGAATACCCGAAGAAGAAGCCAAAAAAATGGCCAAAGAGATTATCCTCGATATCGACCATGCACATGAAGTGTTGATTAAAGAAGAGTTAGGCATCAACAAGGAAGATTTAAAAGGTTCCGCGATGGAAGCGGCAGTTACCTCATTTTTATTGTTCTCGATCGGAGCCATCATTCCGGTAATCCCGTTTTTCTTTATCGGAGGTATGGAAGCTGTCGTTATTAGTACCATTTTAAGTGGATTTGGATTATTTTTGATAGGCGCTTCTATCACGTTGTTTACAGGAAAAAGTGTCTGGTATTCAGGATTCAGACAAGTTATTTTCGGACTTGCCGCAGCAGCCGTTACTTTTGGAATAGGAAAATTGATCGGAGTTTCGGTATTGGGATAAATGAAGAGTGACGGGGGGACTTAGAGAGGGAGAGAAAAGGCGAATTTGAAATGAGACAATGTATTCGAAATGAACACTGAAAGGGTTTAATATGAAGCGAAGATCGGCGAAGCCAATAACCCCGGGTAAGAAGGTACGGCGCAACCCGGGGAAAGTAAATGCAGTACCATTTTAGGTGCATCTGGAGAGGTGAAAATTAAACGGTTTTGCTGTATGCACCG
>JANXZJ010000069.1 GCA_025355585.1 Mariniphaga sp.
TGGCGCCAATGCTTTACTGACTGGGATCATTGCTGATACAGGTTCTTTCAGTCACAACGCTTCACGACCTCCAATGTATCATATTGTTGGCGAGTTAATTAAGAGGGATGCTGATAAAGAAAAAATTAATGAGTCGCTTTATAATAATTTTTCCGAAAAAAGAATGCGCTTGCTTGGCTATTGCCTGTCGCAAAAGATGGAAATTTTTCCGGAATTCAGAACTGCATTGATATGGTTGTCAGCTGAAGAACTTAAACGATTCGATTTTCATCCGGGTGATACAGAAGGTTTTGTAAATTATCCGCTTTCGGTGAAAGGGGTTGTTTTCTCAGCATTTTTTATGGAGAAGCACGATCAGGTCAAAATTTCATTCAGATCGAAGGGAAGCTTTGCAACCAACGATTTTTCGGGTGTTCATTTCAACGGAGGAGGGCACAGAAACGCTTCAGGAGGCGAAACGAAACTCTCCATGGAGGAGGCTTTGGCACTTTTCCGCGAGTTATTACCACAATATTCCGAGAGATTAGAGAAAGATTGTTAATAATAAACTTCCCTTTTAGTTCTGTTCACTTGTAAAGGGATAAATTTGAGTTAATTTTGCGCTAAATTTTTAAAGTATGAGAATCAGGTTATTCAATATGTTTTTATTTGTTGCCATGCTGGCGGTAGTCATATCCTCTTGTAAAACGCCAACTGGCCAGGCACAACGTGATCTCGAACAGGAACATCTTTCCAGATACATTGCAAAATATCATCCAACTGTTACTCCCAAAGCTTCCGGACTCTATTTTATTGAGACAAAAGCAGGTATTGCAACCGATAGCCTTATCAAAAAAGGCGATCTGGTTAAGGTGTATTACAGGGGTTATCTGATTGAAGATGATCTGACTAACGGTATTCAGAATGGTTTAGAGTTTGATTCTAATTTCGATGGTTATGAACCTTTCTCGTTTACGGTCGGTGCTGGTTCTGTTATTTCCGGCTGGGACGAAGCGATGACTTATATGAAGGACGGAAGCGAAGCTAAGCTTGTTATTCCGTCGAGACTTGCCTATTCAAGTACAGCGCAGACTACAATTCCTGCCTATTCACCACTCGTTTTTTATATAAAGATTTATAAAGTATATCGGTCAACCGATGTTTGGCCAACCATTGAGATAAGGCCAAAGAATCCGGTTGTACGGTAGTTTTAGATTGTTGATTTCCTTCACCGTATACTACACTTGAAACAGGCAGAACTTCTTAAAAGATTGCTACCCGGTTTCATTCCGCTTTTCGTTTTTATTATAGCCGACGAATTTTGGGGAATGAAGGTCGGATTGATTGTTGCTTTATTAATTGGACTTGGCGAGATGGGTTTTACCTGGTTTCGCGAAAAGCGGCTCGACCGCTTTGTATTGCTCGATACGGCTTTGCTTGTTGCTTTGTCGGGTATCTCGATCCTCCTGGAAAACGAGATTTTTTTCAAATTGAAGCCTGCGCTTATTGAATTGATCCTTTGTGCAATATTAGGCGTTTCGGTCTTCTCTTCTGTCGATATTGTTGGGGCAATGACCCGGAAATATATGAAGGGAGTTGAGATGAATGAAGCACAAGACGCACTCTTTAAAAGAAACCTCCGTAATTTATTTTACATTGTTGCTGTTCATACCGGGCTGGTATTTTATTCGGCGTTTTATATGAGCAAGGAGGCCTGGGCATTTATCAGCGGGGGATTGTTTTATATCCTTTTTGCCATCTATTTCGGTTTTGAATATTTCAAAAACAGAAAATACGCCAGAAATAAAACCCCCGAAAGTCCGGTTTCGCCATTTGAAGATGAAGAGTGGCTCCCGGTTGTCGATGAAGCCGGAAAAATCATCGGTAAAGCTCCGCGGTCGCTGTGTCATAAAGGGGATAAAATACTTCATCCCGTTGTTCACCTTCACGTTTTAAATCCCAATGGCCATATTTACCTGCAAAAACGACCTTTGCAAAAACTGGTTCAGCCAGGAAAGTGGGATACTGCAGTAGGAGGACATATTTCGTTTGGTGAAGACCTTGAGACTGCACTCCGTAGAGAGGCATTTGAAGAGATCGGACTTGATAGTTTTTCGGCAAAACCGCTCGGCAGTTACAGGTGGGACACAGATATCGAGTCGGAATTGGTTTATTATTTTATATCATACGACTTCCAAAAGATAAGATTGCATAGCGAAGAGGTTGTAGAAGGACGATTTTGGAGTCCTTCGCAGATTGAAAAACAGATGGGACAAGGTATTTTCACTCCAAACTTTGAACACGAGTTTCAATTGCTGAAGAAGCGAAAAACCAGATAATCCGGAGACTTGTTAATTTGCCAGTTCGATATTCCTGACCATTAGCCTTGAATAAGAAAAATTGCCGGACGTTTGTTTAAGTCCGGAACTCCCTTTTTCCATTGTGCAACTGTTTGCGTTTTAATGTATTCTGAATCCAACGTGATATCGCATGCTATGCAAAGCCGGGTCTGATCATTAAGAGTACTTATAAGATCGTTGATTAATTGCGTATTGCGGTAAGGAGCTTCAATAAAGATTTGAGTTTGTTTTTCGACGCCCGATCGCTTCTCAATTTCCCTGATCGCTTTTACCCTTTCTGCTGGCTTAACCGGAATATAGCCAATAAAAGCAAAGTTCTGACCGTTCATTCCTGAGGCCATAAGTGACAGTAAAATAGATGAGGGGCCAACTAAAGGAATAACCCTGATTTGCTTTATATGCGCTTGTCTGACCACTTCTGCACCTGGATCAGCGATCCCCGGGCAACCCGCTTCGGAAATAATTCCAACATCAAAACCTTCAAGTATAGGGTTCAAATAAGACGCTGTTATCTGGCTGTCAGTATGCTGGTTTAGCTCATAAAACTGCAAATCATCTATGTTAAGTGTCGGATCCATTTTGCGAAGGTACCGGCGCGCAGTTCGTATATTCTCGACAATGAAATGGCTGATTCCCTTGACAATGGCTGAAACATCGGATGGAATCACACGAGCTGTGTCAGACTCGCCAAGGGTTGTAGGTATAAGGTAAAGATTGCCCATAATTCAAATTTTGCCAAAGGTAAGGAATTATGCTTGGCGGAAACTGATTATTAATGTAAGTTTGAATAACGAAAAGAAGATAATGAGAGTAACGATACTGGGAAGCGGGACATCACAAGGGGTGCCAGTCATTGCCTGTAAATGTGATGTTTGCAGATCTTCCGATTCAAAAGACAAAAGACTCAGAAGCTCCATAATGGTCGAAGAGGGGGATCTGAGAATTGTTGTGGATGTGGGCCCGGATTTCAGGCAGCAGATGTTAGTCCACGAAGTTGATAATCTCGATGCCATTTTGCTTACGCACGAACATGCTGACCATATCTTTGGTCTGGATGATATCCGGAGCTTCAATTGGTTGCGCAAATCGCCAATGGACATCTATTGCGAGCCTCGGGTACAAAAAAATCTCCGGAATATTTTCAACTACGTTTTCGCTGCAAATAAATACCCCGGAATTCCACAAATGGATTTGATTAATCTTGAGAATAAAGGGTTCAAAATAGGTCCGGTCGACATCATTCCAATCAGGGTTTACCATCACCAGTTACCGGTTTATGGTTTTCGTTTTGGACCGTTTGCCTATCTCACCGATTTTAATGTTATCGAAGAGCAGGAGCTTGATAAATTAAGAGGAGTCGAAACACTGGTTATATGTGCTTTGCGGAAAACTTCCCATATTTCGCACCTTAATCTTTCAGGTGCTTTGGAGCTTATTGAAAAAATTGGTCCACGTAAAGCTTACCTTACCCATATGAGTCACGAAATGGGAAAGCATCAGGAACTGCTTAATGAATTACCATCAAATGTTGAACCAGCCTATGACGGATTAGTTTTGGAAATGTAAAACCACTGTTTGTATAACTCAAATTTATACAAACAGTGGTTTAAATAACATATGGGAGCTAATTTTAACTACTTTTTACCGTACACAATATTCTGCGTATCAATTGCGATCATTAACTCTTCATTGGTTGGAACAACCATCACTTTCACTTTCGAACCTTCCTTGCTAATAATTCGTTCTTCTCCTCGTACTCCTTCATTGATTTGCGAATCAATTTCAACACCGAGAAATTCAAGATCTTCGCAAACACCTGCACGTGTCGAAACCGAATTTTCACCAATGCCGCCGGTGAAAACGAGCACATCAACACCACCCATGCCTGCGGCATAAGCACCAATATATTTTTTGATCCTGTAGTCAAACATTCTGATTGCCAGCAGACACCGCTCATCTCCTTTGTCTGCCGCTGCACGGATTTCACGTGAATCGGACGAAATGCCTGTGATGCCCAATAATCCACTATGTTTATTGAAAAGCACAGAGGCCGATTTAGTGCCAATTTTCTCTTTATCCATAATGTAAGAAACAGCACCCATATCAATATCTCCGGAACGCGTGCCCATGATTAATCCTTCCAATGGAGTAAATCCCATAGATGTATCGACAGATTCACCGTATTTAATAGCACAGGCAGATGCGCCGTTGCCAAGATGGCAGGTGATCACCTTCACTGTAGTTGGATCGACGCCCAAAATTTCACAAGCTCTGTTCGATACATACCTGTGGCTTGTTCCGTGGAAACCATACCGGCGAATCCCGTATTTTTTGTAAAGCGCATACGGTATGGCATACATGAATGCATGCTGTGGCATTGTATGATGAAAGGCAGTATCAAAAACCGCTACCTGAGGAATTTCCGGTATTAAGGCCTTGATGGCATAGATTCCCTTTAAGTTTGGTGGATTGTGCAACGGAGCAAGTTCGATAAACTTCTCAAGCGTCTGAACAACTTCATCGGTAATTAATACACTCTCGCTAAATTCCTCACCTCCATGGACTACACGGTGACCTACAGCGTTTATCTCATCAAGCGAGCTAATGCAGCCATGCTTTACACTCGACAATACGCCAAGGATGTATTCAATTCCAATCTTATGATCGAGGATCTCGCCTTCAAAAAGAACCTTCTGTCCGGATTCTTTTTCATGTTTCAGAAACGAACCCTTCATCCCAATCTTTTCAACGATTCCTTTGGCTAGTATGCGGCTTTCGCCAAGTGAATAAAACTGGTATTTTATGGATGAGCTTCCACAATTGATTACTAATATTTTCATTAATCGAATTATTTGTCGTTGTTATTTACGGATAAACTTCCTGCCTGCAATTATGATCTTTCGGTTGAAAGTGGTCCGGGTCCAATGATTTTACCATTCTCGTCATATTTATAGAATCCGCAGCAGGTATGTACTCCGAAACGTTTCGCCCTGTTCAATTTTTTGATGACAGGTGACGCCATGTAACGGGGATCGCCGAATTCTGAATAAAGATTTTCCATCCAACGGTTTATTTTATCAATTCCAAGAATGTCTGCCAGTTCAAAAGGACCAAAACGCATTCCAAACCCAACTTTCCAGACTGAGTCGATATCCACCATTGCCCCAACTCCTTCGAGAAGTACTTCGCACGCTTCGTTTAAAAGAGCCGTATACAACCGTATGGAGATCAACCCAGCAGATTCTTCAACCGGAATTGCCTGACGGTTAACCATTTTTACAAATTTCAATACTTTACTGTAAACCTCATCGGAAGTATATAATCCCTTAACAACTTCACACACCCTGGCTTCGGGTGATTGAACAAAGAAATGGAGACTCACACAGCGGTCGCGGTATTTCAGTTCTGATGAAAGTTCAGTAATAATGATGGTGGTTGAATTGGTCGCTATAATGCATTCTGGACTAACTACTTCTTCTACTTTCCTGAAAACTTCCTTACGCTCGGTAATTTTCCGTTCACTTGCTTCCGCCCTGATCGCTTCGATTACGAAGTCACAGTCATTTAGATCTTTATAATCCAGGCTTCCCCTGATTCTTGAAAGGATTAACTTCTTTTCACCCTGTGTCATTCCCCAATTTTCGATCCGACGATCCAAAACAATGCTAAGTCTGTTGAAAGCATTTTCGATTCGGGCTTCTGAGAGCTCTATAAATACAACCTCCATTCCATTTGCACTTGCAATCCGGGCAATATTTTGTCCGTCTTTACCACATCCAACAACGCCAATTTTGGAGAAAAGCGTCCGCTGTTGCTGCTTCTTGCTTAAACCGAAATCCTCGATGGGCTCAATAATCATGTTTTCCATTTCCCAGAATTCTAATGTTTTTATTCTTTATAATCTCCTTATCCTGCCTGCATAGACGTGATTGCCACCATATTTACAATGTCGCTGGTGGAACAGCCTCTAGAAAGGTCATTAATCGGGGCAGCCATCCCCTGAAGGACAGGTCCGATTGCCTCTGCACCAGCAAGTCGTTGAACAAGCTTATAGCCAATATTTGCAGCTTCAAGCCCTGGAAATACAAGAACATTGGCTTTACCGGCGACAAGGCTTCCGGGTGATTTCAATTTTCCGACTTCTTCGTCTAAAGCTGCGTCAAGCTGCATTTCGCCGTCGATCATCAGTTCCGGAGCCATCTCACGGGCAATGCGCGTGGCGTTCGCTACTTTATCAACCATCGCATGTTTTGCACTGCCTTTAGTTGAAAATGAAAGCATTGCAACACGCGGTTCTATATTGGCGATAGTTTTGGCTGTTTTAGCGGTGGTGACAGCAATTTCTGCCAACTGTTTCTCATCTGGATCGGGCATAACAGCACAATCAGCGAATACTAAAATCCCATTGTCACCAATCGATTTATTCTTGAAAAGCATAAAAAACACACCCGAGACCACACTTACACCAGGTAAAGTCTTGACATATTGAAGAGCAGGACGAAGTACATCACCGGTAGAGTTAATGGCTCCTGCAATTTCACCGTCAGCATCTCCGGCCTTGATCATCATGGGACCAAAAACCATCGGATTATTCAACGATTTAAGTGCCTCTTCCAGGGTTAATCCTTTGCTTTTTCTGATTTCAACCATCATTTCGGCATAAGGCTGTCTTTTAGCATTTGTCAACGGATCAATGATTTCAGCACCTGATATATTAATTCCTTCTTTTCGGGTCAACTCAGCAATCTCCTGCGGATTTCCAAGAAGAATAATTCTGGCGAGTTTTTCTTTAAGCACAATTTCTGCTGCCTTAAGGGTGCGCATCTCAGTGCCTTCGGCCAGGACAATTCTGTTTTGCAGGGTACGCGCTCTATCTTTTATTTGATCTAATAATTCCATCATTTATGTTTTAAAACTTTTGAACTTGAATATCAAAAAGTACGCAAAATTACAGAATATTGAAGGACGAGGCCTATAAATACCCGATTTTTTTAGGTTAAAAATTGGGTTTATTCTTTTAATTTCAACAAAATAATCAAAATTTCATGTTTAAGAGGGTGGAAACCGCCACTTTTTTATGATATTTGTCACTGAAAAATTATCCAATCCAAAATCTATTTGATATGTATAAAATTCAGACGCTTAACAAGATCGATCAGGAAGGTCTTCAGGTATTTCCTGCATCGACCTACACAATTGCAAGTGAAATAACAGATCCGGATGCCATCGTTTTGCGCAGCTTTAGTATGCTCGACATGGAGATTCCAGCTTCCGTAAAGGCGATTGCCCGTGCAGGAGCCGGAGTGAATAATATTCCGATCGCGAAATGTACTGAAAAAGGAATTGTCGTATTCAATACGCCGGGCGCCAATGCCAACGGTGTAAAGGAGTTGGTGATTGCCAGTCTGTTATTGGCCTCACGTGATATTATTGGCGGAGTACAATGGGCCAAAAGTATTGCAGGAGAGGGAGAGAAAGTTCCGGTGCTTGTCGAAAAAGGCAAATCATGTTATGCCGGAAGTGAAATAAAAGGTAAGACACTCGCCATCATGGGTCTTGGTGCCATCGGCGTGCTGGTCGCCAATGCAGCTCAGTCTCTGGGGATGAAAGTAATTGGTTATGACCCGTATATTACAGTTGATCATGCCTGGAATTTGCACCACGATATTATTCGTGCCAGCAGTATTGAATCGATATTGGCGCAGGCTGATTTTATTACGCTGCACATGCCATTGTTGGCCGAGACGACCGGATTTGTGAATGTTAATACGATAAAACTGATGAAAGGGGGCGTAAAAATCCTGAACTTTGCCCGTGGTGAACTGGTTGTAGATGCGGACATAAAAGCTGCCATCGAGGCCAAAAAAGTAGGAGCCTATTTCACCGATTTCCCCAATGCTGAACTTCTTAAACTGGATAAAGTAGTGGCCATTCCTCACCTTGGCGCTTCCACGGGTGAATCAGAAGTGAATTGCGCAATCATGGCTGCCGAACAGGTTCGTGATTTCTTTGAAAACGGAAATATCCGAAACTCAGTTAACTTTCCGGCTGCTGAATTGGAACGCAATGGCGGAACCCGTCTTCTGATTACAAATAAAAACGTTCCCAATATTATCAGCCAGATTACTACAATCCTCGCCCAGGCCGGCATCAATATTGACAATATGCTGAATAAAAACAGGGGAGATATTGCCTACAATATTATTGACATCAACAATGAGAACCTTTCCGAAACGATTGTTAGCCAAATGAATTCAGTTGATGGTGTATTTATGGTCAGAGTGCTCAAAGGAAAATGAAATTAAGAGGGAAGGAAGAGGAGCGTAAGAGACAATATTGCCTTTCACTTTAACCTTTTTATTTCTATTCATGCGTTCATGAAATCCTGCACGATAAAGTCAATAGCAAATCATACAATTTATATTCAAACAACATTACAATGAGTAATTCCGTAACAAACAGAGCGGCAGACAACATTCGTATTCTCTCGGCTGCAATGGTTGAGAAAGCAAATTCGGGACATCCCGGAGGTGCAATGGGTGGAGCCGACTATGTGAATATCCTCTTTACCGAGTTTTTGAAATACGATCCAAGCGAGATGACCTGGCCGTTCCGCGACCGGTTTTTCCTCGATCCGGGGCATATGTCGCCAATGCTCTATTCTGTACTGGCACTTGCAGGAAACTATTCGATCGATGATCTGAAAGGCTTCCGCCAGTGGGGTTCAGCGACGCCAGGGCATCCTGAAGTTGAACCGGAACGTGGCGTCGAAAATACCTCCGGACCACTTGGACAGGGACATACAATGGCTGTTGGTGCTGCCATCGCTGAACGGTTTTTGGTAGCACGTTTTGGAGAATGGATGGCTCATAAAACTTATACCTTTATTTCTGACGGAGGTGTACAGGAGGAAATTTCGCAGGGAGCGGGCCGGCTGGCCGGTTACCTCGGACTGAATAACCTGATCATGTTTTACGATTCGAACGATATTCAGCTTTCGACCAATACCGATGCAGTTACGGCTGAAGATACTGAAATGAAGTACAAAGCATGGGGATGGAATGTTTTAACTATTGCCGGAAACGATGCCGATGCAATTCGCGGAGCACTTCGGACGGCATTGAATGAAAAGCATAAGCCGACAATCATAATTGGCAAGACCACAATGGGTAAAGGGGCTGTCAAAGAAGACGGTTCTAATTTTGAACGTCAATGTTCAACTCACGGACAACCACTTACGCATGCAGGAGCTTCGTTCAAAAAGACAATTGCCAATCTTGGCGGTGATCCTGAACGTCCTTTTGTAATCTTTCCTGAGGTTGCTGAACTCTATGCCAAACGTGCGGAGGAATTAAAAGCCTGGGCGAACGATAAAAACGACGAAGAGGATGTATGGGCAGCTGCAAATCCGGAGTTGGCCGCCAAACTTGATCAATTCTTGTCTGGTGATGTACCCGAATTCGATTTCTCTAAAATTGTTCAGAAAGCGGGTGCTGCAACGCGCAATGCTTCTGCAACCGTTCTGGCGGCTTTTGCCAAAGAAATTGATAACATGATTGTTTCGTCGGCTGACCTTTCAAATTCTGATAAAACTGATGGATTCCTGAATAATACGCATGCTTTTAAAAGTGGTGACTTTACTGGTGCCTTCCTTCAGGCGGGTGTCTGCGAACTTACGATGGCTTCCGTGATGAACGGTATTGCACTTCACGGCGGAATTATTGCGGCATGCGGAACTTTCTTTGTATTCTCTGATTACATGAAACCTGCTGTTCGCATGGCGGCATTGATGGAATTGCCGGTGAAATATATCTGGACACATGACGCTTTTCGTGTAGGTGAAGACGGTCCAACCCATCAGCCGGTTGAGCATGAGGCGCAGATCCGTTTGATGGAAAGTCTTAAAAACCATCATGGTGAAAACTCAGTGCTGGTTTTGCGTCCTGCCGATGCGCAGGAAACAACGGTTGCATGGCAATTGGCGCTTGAAAATACAAGTACACCAACTGCATTTATCCTTTCAAGGCAGAATATCAAAGACCTGCCGGCTAAAACAAGTCGTTACGAAGAGGCCAAACAGGCAGCAAAAGGTGCCTATACCGTTGAAGATTGCGAAAATCCTGCCGTGATTCTTGTCGCTTCGGGTTCGGAAGTAGCTTCATTGGTCGAAGGTGCAGCCTTGTTACGCGAACGCGACGGCCTTGGTGTCCGTGTCGTTTCGGCCCCTTCGGAAGGCCTTTTCCGCGAACAGGACAAAGTTTACCAGGAAAGTGTTTTACCGCACAACGTTCCAAAGTTTGGATTGACAGCTGGTCTGCCGGTCACACTGCGCGGACTTGTAGGTGATTCAGGTGCAATCTGGGGATTGAGTTCTTTCGGATTCTCCGCGCCTTATGAGGTTCTTGACAAACAACTTGGTTTTACGGCCGAGAATATCTATACCCAGGTGAAAGCGCTTTTGGCTTAATCAGGTTGAATAGCATAAATTAAAAACGGGTGCCAATTGGTGCCCGTTTTTATTTGATATCCTCGTTTAAAATTTTATAAATATCCATAAATCAGAATAATTCATTGCAAATTTACACTGTGTTCCTCATTTAGACGAGCGATTGACGGAACGAGGTCTGGTTTGGATCGTCCCTCCCTAGCGAGGATTGAGTAACTGACTAAAAATTTACCTGGAAACAAAGACAGGCGCCGAGTGGTGCCTGTTTCTTATTAAGATCATTTTTGATAAAGCGAATCTTTGTATGGATCATTTTTCTCTTCTTCGTTTATTTTAATTTCTCCTCAATCCGTTGTTTCACGAGGTCATTCAGCTCATCGGGACTCATCCCATCGGGATTGATCGGAGCAAGAAATTCAACGGTGATCTTTGTCCGCTTCACCCTCATTTTATCCTTTTTATCACCATAAAATGCCCCTGATATGGCAATTGGGACAACCGGAACATTCAATTCTGTGCTCAGAATAGCATATGTTTTCTTAAACGAGCCTATTCCGCCTGTCTCTGTACGGGTTCCCTCCGGAAAAATCAGGATCTTTTTGCCAAGCTTAACAACTTCAGCCATCTTGTGGATCGACTCTTTCAAATCCCTTGCAAGGTCCATCACGATGATATTTGTCCGGTGTGCCAGGTATTTGCGAACCGCCCCTTTTACATGGTCTTTTTTTGCATACGAGTAAGTCTCTTTCAGCGACTTTTTATCAAGATAGGAGAGGACAAGAAAAGCATCCAGTTTGCTCTGGTGGTTAGGTGCAAAAAAACATGCTCCTTCCAGGATGTTTTCCAGGCCTTTAACTTCGGTTTTAATAAAGATATTTGCAACCGAGCGAACCGAATGGACAATCGTTCCGAGTAAAAATGAATATTCAGGCAGGTCAACTTCCGTATCCTCTTTCAGATCGCCCGTCCACGTGGTATCTTCCTGTTTGTGGAATAGTTTATGCGTCCGGACATACTCTGAAATGGTTTTAATGGAAGGGAACTTCAGCAACTGTTCTTCGGCTATTTTAACGCCAAAGGTTTTATCGATGTAATCAATCAGGCTTAGTTTCCCGAGCGAATCGAGGGCAATATCGAATATCAGGTGGTCTTCGGGCGAAACATCCATGTCGACCTGCGATTCAATAAACGATTTCACAGCACGGTATTCTTCAGTATCAGGATCTTTCGAAACAGGTTTTTCGCTTTCGGTCCTGTTGATCAGGTCTTCGAGTTTGAATCGCTGAAGTTTCGACAGGCGGGTTCGTGGTAATTCGGTATTGACCAGTGTAAACTGCATGATCCGCTTGTAGGAACTCATCTCTGCGTTGAAAGGTGACAGTACCGATTCCCTGAAATATTGTGAGACATCGGCGATGTTGTTGTCTTCAAGAAATTTATAGTCAGGTAAAATAACGGCGTGCAGCATTTCCTTGTGCATAAATACACCTGCTTCTTTGATTGCAAGTGAAGAGCCCTCAAGTTTCATCTCCACCTCTACGGGATTAATATTCTTCCCGTTAGGTAATACGATAATCTCTTTCTTTCTACCGGTGATGTACAAAAATCCCCCTTTTTCAATCCTTCCGAGGTCGCCTGTATATAGCCAGCCATCTTTGATCACTTCAGCCGTCTCTTCGGGCCGGTTGTAATAACCTTTCATGATGTTTGGCCCTTTGGCGACAATCTCACCATCCCTGATCTCAACGGTAAGACCGGGAAGTGCCTGCCCTGTTGACCCTATTTTCACATTCCCTGGTCTTGGGAAAGTGATCATCGGCGCGGCTTCCGTCATCCCGAATCCTTCGAGAATATCGAAACCGATTAAATAGAAGAATGTTCCCACCTCTTTATTCAGCGCAGCTCCACCCGCGATCATATAGAGCAGGTGGTCTCCCAATCCTTTATGTATTTTCTTGAATAAGATCTTCCCAAGTTTTCGGCTTTTGGTCCGGTAAACGAGTCCCAGAAATGCTTTGGCAATCACGCTTGAATTGATTTTGGCCATCAGACCACGGTACATCAGTTCGTAAAGCCTCGGAACTCCGATCATTACCGTAACCTGATTGTCTGCCAGCGTTTTCATCAGATCGGGTGTTTGCATGGATGGCGAAACCACCAACGTTCCGCCGGCATACAGGGGTACCATCATCGACCCGACAAGCGGAAAAATATGATGTAAGGGGAGGAGAACCAATGTCTGGCTTTCGGAATGAAAGATCTTCGCCTCGATCACCGCGTTCATATTCTGAATGATATTGGTATACGAAAGCATGACCCCTTTGGGGCTTCCCGTCGTTCCGGAGGTATAGATAATTACTGCGGTATTGTCGTTGTCATCGGGTCCTGTCCAGGTACTTTCGGGCTGATCGGCAACAGGCAGATGATCTTCGAAAACGATTATTTTGGGTTGAAAAGTACTTTTAAGTTTCACCTTTGCGTACGCTTCCTGCATTGCCTGGCTGATGAAGAGTATTTCGGGCTGACAATCATCGATAATATAAGCGACATCCTCGGCCGATGACATGTAATCAATAGGAATTGCAATGCAATTGTTCTGAAGTGCAGCAAAGAAAGCATAGATCCACTCCAGCCTGTTTTCGGAATAAATCCCGATTTTCGTGATGCCTTTATCATTAAATAACTGCGAATACTGCTGAATGTATTTCAGGAGTTCTCTGCCTGTAATATCCTGATTGTGGGTGATAATATATTTCTTATCGAGGTTGTCTCTGCTAATAATTGCTTTCAACATAAACTGTAAATGTGATGTAATTGAAAATCTGAAAACGTAATTTTATTCAAACATTGTTTACTTTATATGGTCCGGTTTTAGATTCAAAAGCCTGCCGGAACCAATATTTCCTGAGAAATCGATGCAAAGTAACAGAATCTTGCAATAAAACCAAAAACCAGATTTTTGTTGTTGGAACAAGTTCGATTGATTTGCTAAATTTGTGGCCGTTGTAAAATATTGTATATGTCAGGACATAGTAAATGGTCAAAGATTAAAAGGAAGAAGGGGGCGCTTGACGCCAAAAGATCCAATATCTTCTCAAGATTATCGAAAGAGATCACGGTCGCAGTGAAAGAGGGCGGCATCAGTGATCCGTCGATGAATGCGCGGTTGCGGATTGCCGTATTGAATGCCAAAGGGCAAAACATGCCCAAGGATAACATCGACAGGGCAATCAGTAAGGGCGAAAAGGATGGGAATGATCTGTTGGAGATCTTTTTGGAGGGTTACGGTGTCGGCAGGGTGGCTGTTTTTGTGGAGTGTCTGAGTGATAACAATAACCGGACTGTTGCCGATATTCGTCATATCATCACCAAACGTGGCGGTACGCTGGCCACAAAAGGTTCCCTTAATTTTATTTTTGACCGCAAAGGTGTTTTCACGATTCCCGTAAAAGCTGGAGCCGAAATGGAAGAACTTGAACTTGAGTTCATCGAAGCCGGGGCTGAAGATGTTGAAATAGATGAGGACATGATGATTGTAACCACGGCACTTGAGGATTTCGGGAAATTTAACAAGAAGCTCGAAGAGTTAAAGATCGTGGCACAAAAAGTTGAATTACAACGAATCCCTACTGTTGATAAGCGTTTGGCTGTTGAAGAAGCAAAAGTTGTGATGCGCATGATCGAGGAATTGGAGGATAATGAAGACGTTCAAAATGTCTATCATAACCTCGAAATGACAGAAGAACTTGAACAGGCACTGGAAGAGGAATAAGTAATTCGACAATTTGCTAATTAGACAATTTGTCAATTGTTTAATGAATAACAATGTTTTGTCCTTACCCTGAAGTGGTAATATCTGAATAACCGTGGGTAAACGACCAAAGGGAGAGCAACCAACGGTGACTGAATCTGCTTCGAAACGGCGCAGGCAGATGGCTCAAATGAAAATTGCTCTTTCACTGCGCCGGATGAGCAAAGCCTTGAAAAAGGAATTATCGTGAAATTTGAAGATGCTGAATTTCTGCAACAAGTTGAATTCATAATTCTTTTCAGTTTTCATTATATACTTCGTTCTGTTCACTTTAACCTAAATAATTTCCAGCTATGCGTCGTAAAATTGTTATTCCGGTCGTGGTGATTACAACGCTGATCATCATTGTAGCATCGCAGTATCCAAAGCTTTACCTGGCAACCGGATACGGCGCCAAATCTATGGCGACCGCTGTTTTTGTTGCCGGAAGAGACCCGCAGATGGTGAATCTGACCGATCTGAATTATTCGATTGTAAAATATTCTCAGAGCATTATCGACTATGAAAACAAGTCAGTGACCACTTCTTTCTGGGGAATGGCCAAACAAACAGCCGTTTACCGCAAGGGATATGGTTGTTGCCTGATTGGTGACCGTTCAGCCGATTCGCTGCGGACGGTCGGTTTCGATCCTCCGGTGATCAGGCAGGATGGTGTATGGCACATCGCCTGGCCAAATGGCGATCTTGTTAAAGATACCGTCTATCCCGAAATTGATACCCTTAAAATGAAATCGGCGATTGATGGTGTGTTTGACAAACCATCGGTATATGAAAAAAGAACAGCTGCCGTTGTTGTCATTTATAAAGGTGAACTGGTTGCAGAAAAATATGACAAACCCCTGGGAATAACTCCCGATACACGCCTATGGGGATGGTCGATGACCAAAAGTGTGATGAATGCGATGGCAGGAGTTCTCACGAAACAAGGCAAACTGGATGTAAATGCGGTGGCTCCTGTTCCGGAATGGCAGAAGGATCTCCGCCGCGATATCACGATCAGCAACTTAATGCATATGAGCAGCGGACTCAAGTGGGATGAGAATTACAGTGATGTCTCATCTGCGACTAATATGCTCTACCGTTCGGCCGATGCTTACAAGGTGGCGATTGATGTCCCTTATCAGAAGAAACCTGAAACGGACTGGAACTACTCTTCCGGAACAACCAATATACTTTCCGGTATTATGCGTACCCTCATCGGAGATGATCAGGTTTATCACGAATTCCCTTATCGCGAAATCTTTAATAAGATAGGTATCACATCAATGATTGTAGAGACGGATGCCGCCGGAAATTTTATTGGTTCATCTTACGGCTACGCCACCGCCCGCGACTGGGCACGTTTTGGATTGCTCTATTACAACGATGGAGTCTGGAAAGGCGATACAATTCTGCCCAAAGGTTGGGTGAATTATTCGCGCACCCCGGCAGTTGCTTCCAAAGGTGAATATGGTGCTCAGTTCTGGCTGAATAAATCGAAGAAATTATCCGATGTTCCTGAGGATTTGTTCTCCTGTAATGGGCACCGCGGACAAAGGGTCTACATTATCCCTTCACGCAACCTCGTTGTTGTACGCCTTGGTTTTTCTGAAGAAGGATTTAATCACAACGATTTTCTAAAAGGTATTCTGGCAGCAATCCGGTGAGATTCATAGCCCTTCAAGCGGTTGCAAACCTTTAGTGAATGAAGAGACTTAGAGACCAAGAGAAGAAGAGAAAAGGAGAAGGGTGAAAGGTCAGTTAATATTTTATATTGCAGCTGCAATACCCTGCAAGGGTTTAATCTAAATAACCCCGGGTAAGGAGGAACGACGACACCCGGGGTACACAAAGGATCGGTAGTAAAAGGCGCATCTCCATGGGTTAGATTAGATTAATTTGGTCGTATGCGCCGCAAAAGGAAACATTTGTAAGTTTCAGAATAGAGATGAACTAATATTTCCCGGAATAATTTATCATGTTACTGTCAGAAAAATGAATTAATTAAAAATAAATGCACAACCCAAATATCATATTACCAGCCGAATGGGCAAAACAAAGCGGTGTGATGCTAACCTGGCCGCACGAAGGGACCGATTGGGCAAATATGCTCGGTGAGGTCGAGGAATGTTTTATTGCCATTGCAAAGGCCATTTCCGATAGGGAAAAACTACTGATTGTTAGTCAGGATAGTCAGCTTTTGGCCCGTAAATTAAATAAATGCCGGTCTGAAAATATAGTTTTCGCCGGGTACCCGCTGAATGATACCTGGGCACGCGATCATGGCGCAATTACAGTGATGAAAGATGGAAAACCAACGTTGTACGATTTTACTTTCAATGGCTGGGGAATGAAGTTTGCAGCAAACTTCGATAACCAGATTACAACTTCGTTGTATAGAAATGGGATTTTCCGCAAGGATGTTCAATATGAGAATAAGCAACACTTTGTATTGGAGGGTGGAAGTCTTGAATCAGACGGGGAGGGGACTTTGTTGACGACACGCGATTGTCTGTTGTCAATCAACAGAAATCAGCACCTGAAGGAAGCTGTAATTGAAAAGCAATTGATTGATTTATTTGGACTTCAGCAGGTACTGTGGCTTTCATCGGGATACCTGGCAGGTGATGATACCGACAGTCACATTGATACGCTGGCAAGGTTTTGTGATCCGCAAACCATTGCGTACGTTAAATGTGAGGATGTGAACGACGAGCATTTTGTCGCGTTGAAAAGGATGGAGCAGGAACTTACCGCGTTTCGTACTTTGAAAGACAAGTCTTACAAGTTGATTCCGCTTCCGATGGCGGATCCTGTTTTTGATGAGAAAGACAGGCTACCTGCAACATACGCCAATTTTTTAATCATCAATGGAGCAGTTTTGGTTCCGTTTTACAACTCTCCAAAAGATCAGATTGCTGCGCAACAGATACAGAAAGCTTTTCCTGAACGGGAAATTATCGGAATTGACTGCAGTTCACTGATCAAACAGCATGGATCGCTTCATTGCGTGACAATGCAATTCACTGAAGGGGTTTTGTAATCAGATGAAGTTAATAATTAACTATTTTTGTCTGATACGTTTTTAAATGATGAATTTACCAGGAAACAGGAAATAAACATGCTAAAAACAGGTTTAATACAACAAGCTAACAGTGCTGACGTAGCAGCAAATAAGGCAAAACTGGCCTCCAGCATTGCCTGGTGTGCCCAAAAAGGGGCGAAACTGATTGTTTTGCAGGAGCTTCACAATTCCCTTTATTTTTGTCAGACTGAAAACACGGCACTTTTTGATCTTGCGGAAACCATTCCTGGCGATTCCACCTCTTTTTATGGGCAGTTAGCAAAGGAACATGAAGTGGTTCTGGTTGCATCATTATTTGAAAGGCGTTCTGCCGGACTTTATCACAATACAGCTGTTGTGTTTGAGAACGATGGAACAATCGCAGGGAAATACCGCAAAATGCATATACCGGATGATCCGGCATACTACGAGAAATTCTATTTTACGCCGGGTGATATGGGTTTCAACCCAATTCAAACTTCTGTTGGGAAACTGGGTGTTCTTGTTTGCTGGGATCAGTGGTACCCCGAAGCTGCCAGGTTGATGGCGCTTGCAGGAGCCGAAATCTTAATTTACCCAACCGCCATTGGATTTGAATCAACGGATCACGAGGCGGAGAAGAAACGTCAGCTGGAGGCATGGATGATATCACAACGGGGACATGCTGTGGCAAACGGATTGCCTGTAATTGCCGTAAACCGGACTGGTTTCGAGCCTGATCCTTCGGGACAAACCAATGGAATCACTTTTTGGGGTAATAGCTTTGTGGCAGGTCCCCAGGGTGAAATATTGGCTGTCGCACCGGAATCCGAAGATGCCAGCCTGATTGTTGAGATTGACCTTCAAAGATCAGAATCAGTACGGCGCTGGTGGCCATTCCTGCGTGATCGTCGTATCGATGCCTATGATGATCTGAAAAAACGGTTTATAGACTGATATATAGCCTTTCAGGCGGTTGCAAGCCCTTGAAGCGGCGACGGAGAATATTATAAAAAATCTTCACGGATAGGAGAGAAGCTGTCAACTAGCCTTGCCATACCAGATACGACTTTGATTGTATGTTTTATACCCGATGGTATGTAAAACAGATCACCCTCTTCGAGTTGCCGGTCTGGTTCCCCTTCACAATAAAGAATGATTTCTCCTTTGGCAATGTAGCAGGTTTGCTCATGCGGATGTGAATGGTAGGGTTCCGCTTCGCTCCATGGGCCATTGCGAAATTCAATCATCGCCGTCATAATATCTTTAAGGTAAACGACTTTCCGGAATACGCCGGTGCGGACCTCTTCCCACGTATTTTCTGAATATTTCTTTACTGCCATAATTGATTTGTTTATTTTATAAAAATTTGCCTTCTGAACTTGCTGAACTTTTTATCGGGAAAGCTAAGCAAATAATTGCCACCAAGACTCCAAGTCCCTAATATGCACAAACGTTTTACCTAAAAACTATTGAAAATTTTCCTTTACCGAAAAGAAAAGGTCAATAGCTTCGAAAAATATGGTTATTTTGCAATCGATTTAATTGTTTAACCCTATTAATTAAGAACATTAGATGGGAAAAGTTTTGATCATTGGTGCCGGTGGTGTAGGAACCGTCGTAGCACACAAAATGGCCGGTCTGCCCGAAGTTTTCAGTGAGATTATGCTTGCCAGCCGTACAAAATCGAAATGTGATATCATTGCGGCCCGCATTGGCGGTAACCGGATTCAGACTGCTCAGGTTGATGCCGATCATGTTCCGCAATTAGTAGAACTGATCCGGTCGTTTAAGCCAGATCTGGTTGTGAATGTTGCACTTCCATACCAGGATCTGACGATTATGGACGCTTGTCTCGAGACTGGTGTTTCATACCTCGATACGGCTAATTACGAGCCCAAGGATGAGGCTAAATTCGAATATAGCTGGCAATGGGCTTATCACGAAAGGTTTAAAGCAGCCGGATTGACAGCGATTCTCGGTTGTGGTTTTGACCCTGGTGTAACGAGCATTTTTACTGCATGGGCTGCCAAATATGTGTTTGATGAAATCCAATACCTCGATATTGTTGATTGCAACGCAGGAGATCATGGAAAGGCTTTTGCCACCAATTTCAATCCTGAAATTAATATCAGGGAGGTGACACAAAAGGGGAAATACTGGGAAAACGGTGCATGGGTGGTCACCGAACCGCATGAGATTCACAAGCCGCTCACTTACCCTCATATCGGAGAGCGCGAATCGTATGTGATTTATCACGAAGAACTTGAATCGTTGGTTAAGAACTTTCCAACTATCAAGAAAGCCCGTTTCTGGATGACCTTCGGACAGGAATACCTGACCCATCTGCGTGTCATTCAAAACATCGGAATGGCAGGAATAAAACCCATCCTTTATGAAGGGAAAGAGATTGTCCCCATTCAGTTCTTAAAAGCTGTCCTGCCTGCTCCCGAAGAGCTGGGAGCCAATTACAAAGGGGAAACTTCGATTGGATGCAGGATTAAAGGGATCAAAGATAAGAAGAAAAAGACCTATTATATCTACAATAACTGTAGTCACGAAGCGGCTTATGCTGAAACGGGTATGCAGGCAGTTAGTTATACAACTGGTGTTCCTGCGATGATCGGGGCAATGATGTTTCTAAAAGGGGAGTGGAAAAGCCCGGGTGTTCATAACGTTGAAGAGTTTAATCCTGATCCGTTTATGGAGCAACTGAACCTGAATGGCCTGCCCTGGTGGGAGCTTCACGATGTTCCGCTTGAGATGAGTTGATTAGATATAAAAAATGCCCGTTAGTAGCGGGCATTTTTTTATTGAATTCTATTTGCGGCGCCTATGGCAAAATATTTACTATCATACCTTTGCAGATGCACCTATTCCTGTATCGCATTTTTTTACCCCGTTTAAGGAGGGACGATGCAACCCGGGGTTATTCAGATTTAACCCCTTCAGGGTCAGTGTTCATTATTAATAAGATATAACCATTTTTTGCGGTGCATAAAACACAACTATTTCAATCGACCTTTGCAGATGCGTTTTTTACTTTGATGTATTTCCTAATTCTATTCAGGGTGTGAACTATACTATCTATCTTACTATCACACTAGAAAGAATCACTTTACTTTAACCTTTATCCCTTTCACTTTAACCTTTACTTCCTCCTTACCGGCTCATCCGGACAAATCATATGGTAAATTTCGCCCCAGCCCGGAAACCCGCCGACATTTCTGTCATCAATAAACAGGTCCGCATTAATTTTCCGGCTGATGGATTCGTCATATTCCTCTTCGGGATAGCTGTTATTCACTGCGTAAAATTCAATCCCCTTCTTTTTGCAATAATTTACCGCCTCATCCAAATGTTTACCGGCTCTGAATGTCCAAAGGATAATCTGATGCTGCTTCTGCTGGAGTTTTTTAATCGTCTCAATTGCAAATGGCAATTCTCTCCCAATAGCCGGGTAACGATGTTCAACAATGGTTCCGTCAAAATCAACTGCGATAATCATAGGTCTTATTTTTGCATTTAAATGATTGATAATATTTGCGTCTCTACGTTATTCAAGACTCCACGTTATTCTCGTCTCTGATTAACCCATCTTTTTAAATGGTTTCAGTATGCGCTCCATCACTTTATCAAATCCTTTTGGTTGATGGGCATCGTCGTAATAGCCCGTATTTCCGTACTTGTAACCATAACCATAATTTTCAGTCTGCAAATCATTGAGGACGATACATATCCGCTGCATCGATTCTTTGGCGGCAAGCTGATCAATGAATTTCACCTGCGCTTTATGACTGTAACCCTGGCGGAGCAGGAAGAGATTTGCATCACTATATCGACCCGATATGTTACCATCCGTTACGATTGAAACGGGCGGATTGTCGAGAATCACATAATCGAAAGCGACTTTTGCTTCGGCAATAAAACGTTCAAAACCACCGTTTTCAAGAAGTTCTGCCGGGTTTGGCGGGATCGGTCCGGAAGAAACATAGCTAAGATTTTCGACGAGTGTCGGACGGACAATCTCACTTAACTTATTTTGGTTGATCAGGTAAGTACTCAGGCCTTCCTGGTGATGATCCATTCCGAAGATAAGGTTTAATCGTGGCTTGTGCATATCGACCGCAACGAGCAATACCTTTTTCTTGTTCATCGCGATGATGCAGGCAAGATTCAGCGAAATAAATGATTTCCCTTCGCCCGGGATGGCCGAATGTACCCCGATCACATTTTGTTCCTGTTCCCGGAGAATATACTGAAGGTTGGTGCGAAGTCCCCTGAATGATTCGGCGATCGCTGAACGTGGATGTTCATTCACTGCAAACTCCTTGTCATAGAGGTTGTGACTGATTATGCCAACAATTGGAATTGTCGTGGCTCTCTCGACCTCTTCGCGGCTCTTAATGGTATCATTGAAAAAGTCAGTAAGCAGGATAATAATCAGCGGAAGTCCCAACCCCAGCATAAGTCCAATTAAAAGATAAAGCTTTTTATTGGGACCTACAATGCCGGCGGTTTCAAGTCTTGCCGTATCGATCACCTGTGCATCTGCAACATTGGAGGCACGCGTTATGGCGGCTTCAGCCCGTTTTGTGAGAAGGAAAGTATAGAGATCATTATTTACGTCGAACCGTCGCTTAATATTGATGAGCTTTTGCTCTGTTCTGGGAAGTTGGGAAACCGATTTGTTTACTTCTTCAATTCTGGCTTTCAGATCCCTGAGCTCTGTCCCGGCATTCGACTCGAGGTTGGTCAGGTTTTCTCCGAGACTATTTCGCGTTGACTGAATCTCTTTGTCAAGCATCACAATTGCGGGATTTTCATCCTGCGCTGTGTACGACAGCACTTCGCGACGACTGTAAAGTTCGCCTAATTTCAGCACCATTGTATTCAGCGACGGATCTGTGATACCGATCACGGATGGTGAGACTGCCTGTTTCATCCCGTTGGCACTTGAAATATAAGTTTTAAGGTTTCGGAAGTAGACCAGTCGCATTTCTGAGATTGCTTTTTCCGACTCCAGTTTCTCCAGGCGGTTCATTACGATTCCACCCTCCTGGCTCAGATCGAGGATCTGGTTCTCGGAGCGAAAATTTGTAAACGACTGTCCGGCAATGCGCAGCGAATCGGCAATACCGGCCAACTGGTCGTCGATAAACTGGACCGTATTTTCTGAAGTACGGTTTTTCTCGTGCAGGCCAGACTGGATAAAGACTTTGGTCAGTTCGTTCAGAAAATCGACTTCACGGGCAGGTTGACTGCCCCTGACTGTAAGTTGTAAAATTTCAGAAGTTTTAGTTGACAGGTTGACCGACAGTTTACTCCGGTAACTTAAAGCCATACTATTCATATTGTTAAACCTGAAATAGTCAGTGGAGCCGGTTTTCGGTTTACGGACTCCTTTTGAAAGTGTAAAACGGAAGTAGGGTGAAATAAAAGGAACACCGAATTTTCCCTCCTGGTTAAGTTCAACAGGAACAACTTTCCCGTCATCGGTTTTCAGATCAAATTTGCAGTTGATCCGGTAACTGTCATCTGAGATAACGGTCACATATAACGGGCCATTTGTACCATTGATTTCCGCACCGGGCTTAAATGCCTCGTCGGGTTCAGTTACCTTAAAAGGTTCATTGTTGTAATACTCGCCGTCAACAAAACGCCCCTCGCTAAACCAGCTTGTACGCCAGCCCAGGTTTTCAATTGTCTGACGGTTTAAGTTATACGACTTCAGAAGACCAATATGGTTGTCCATATTGACCGTCTTTCCAAGGCTCAGACTTGCGAACAGGTTGTCTACACCGGGGGTTTTGGATCCGTCGCTAACAAGGACGCTTGTCTCAACCTGCCAGATCGATACCGCATAACGGTTATTAATCCATGCAATTGAGAGTCCCAGAAAACCACAAATTGCGAACCAGTACCATTTACTGAGGATTTTGAACAAAAACTCCTTGATATTCAACGGTTGTTCCTGTTCGTAATATTCCATCATTTCATCCGAATGCTGCATTGCTATCTATTAATGGTTAATTGGATTTGGTTTAATATCGCTGAATGTCTCATATTTATAATTTTTCTTTTTTCGATGTTGTTCGTCCGGCGCATACAGGGTTTGCTCTTCGTTTCAATTGATCTGCCCGCGCCGATTTGTATTTTCATTGTCTGCAAGGGGTGGCATTCGCTTCGCTCATTTGCCCCTGGCTACAAAATCTTTCGCCCCACCGGGGTGATTCCAAATCATTGTTAATTTATTTAATAAAATCATTTATAGGTCTTTGTACTGCCGGAATGTAAATGGTTTGCCTTAATACCTGAAATATTGCAACAGCACAATTAGTGTTGTAATTCCGCTAAGCATCAGTGAATAGACTGGCAAAGACCGGTTTGTATTTTTTAGTTTGTCGGCATTTACATAAATCACATCATCCGGCTGAAGGTAATAAGCTTCAGAGGTGAGTAATTTTTTCCCGGTGAGATCAAGCCGGTAACTTTTACTCCCTGTGGGCGTGCGTCTTACGACGAGTAACTGCGTGAACTTCGCATTTTCGCTTACTCCGCCCGCCATTCCGATTGCTTCGGGTACCGTCATGCTGCTGCTGTAATTGTAATAAACGCCAGGACTTCTAAGTTCACCCAATAAGGTCACTTTGAAACTTAGCACTTTCACCTGAACACTCGCATCCTTTAAATAGGTACCCGCCTTTTCCTGAACAAAGGCTTGTGCCTGAATGGCTGTTTTCCCGGCAACTATTACTGCTCCGATAACTGGTAACATGATAGCTCCTGAGGGATCGACTATATAGCCACTGATAAACTGACTGACCGGATTTCCGTATGCCTGCTGGGTTCCACCCGATCCTGCGGTGCTTTGTGTGGGATTAAAAAGCAGATTAACTGCCGGATTTAGGGTTTGAACATTCACGTAGAGGTTATCTCCTGGTTTGATCTTATACTCAGGTGAGGGTCCCGGAACATTCTGCACTTCCATATCTTTGATATCCTGAAGATAAAGTAAATCTTTCCTTGTTTTGCACGAAAAGATCAGGGCAACAAGCAACAATAAAGTAGTAATTCTAAAGGTATATAGCATATTGATCATCAATGAATGTTAGGCATTTCAAATGTCGCAAATTTACAATTTATACAACATTGCAATATAGTGCAAGAAAATAATAATTTGGCAATCTGATAATTTGGTAATTGACTTCGTTGAATTCTGTTTTGTTGATTTGTCGGTAAGAAAGGGAGACGAGGGATTGCCGCGCTTCGCCCGCTATGACAGACGATGGGCTGCAAATAAATTTGTTATCCTTTGAGCTTAATCTTTTGACCATTATCCTTTAACCTTTATCCTTTTGATTCTGTCCCATACCCGGCTTACGATTTTGAATGATTTATTTTCTAACGAGTGATAGGAACATTTTTAAAATCAAAATAATTTAATGGGATTTTCCCTGCTTCCAGTGCTTCAGATATTTCATGGTCCAGACGTTCATACGTAGAGTTCTGAGATACAAACTCAGGGACAAGCTTTTTCATTGCGCTGACAAGTTCATCATCAGTCGCACATTTAAGGAGGTTCAACAGCGAGATTACACTATGGTGAACCAATATGGGGTTGCATTCACGAACCTTTCCGATCATTATTTTTTTATGATACGTGGGAAGCGTATTTTCCTTTGTAGCCAGTAATTCTTCAAAAAGTTTCTCTCCCGGTCTTAACCCTGTTTCAACGATCTGGATATCACGTCCCGGTTCGAGACCGGCAAGGGTAATCATTTTCACGGCGAGGTCGTAAATCTTCACCGGTTTACCCATATCGAAGACGTAGATTTCACCTCCGCTTCCCATAAAATTGGCTTCAAGTACCAATTGACAGGCCTCGGGAATAGTCATAAAGTAGCGGGTGATATCGCGGTGTGTCAGGGTGACGGGCCCACCCGCTGCAATTTGCTTACTGAACAGGGGCACGACAGAACCATTCGATCCCAGTACATTACCGAAACGGGTGGTGATAAACTGCGTTTTCATCCCTTCCAGCTGCGACTGAGACTGGATGTACATTTCGCAGATCCGCTTCGATGCGCCCATTACATTGGTCGGATTCACCGCTTTATCGGTCGAAATCATCACAAATTTCTTAACCTTGTACTTGATTGACATCTGGGTAAGCAATTGTGTTCCCCCAATATTTACGCGTATTGCCTCATACGGGTTGTCTTCCATCAATGGCACATGCTTGTAAGCAGCGGCATTAAATACCATATCTGGATTGTAACGTTCGAAGAGTTGAACCATTCTGAAAAAATTGGTTACATCTCCAATTGCTATTACAAAACGTTCGCGATTGTATCCTTTGGTTAAAAGTTCATTTTGTAAATCAAAGAGCGCTGATTCAGCCTGATCGACGATTACGACCAAACGGGCATCAAATGTAAGGAGTTGCCTTACCAGCTCTGACCCTATGGAGCCTGCTCCACCTGTAACCAGAATGACCGACTCTTTTAGTCCTCCGCGAATCCTTTCGGTATCGAGCGAGATCACCTCACGTCCCAATAGATCTTCGATGTTCATAGGGCGCAATTGTTTAGCATTGAGTCCTCCTGTGAGCCAATCGTTAACCGGCGGGATCTCTTTAATGACAATCTTCCGCTTTATGCAAAGGTCCATCAATTTACGGACTCTTTCATCAGCCATTCCTCCGCGGTTAATTGCAAGAATAATTTCATCAATGCGCTGCGACTGAATTACATCACTGAACGTCTTACGAAGCGAATAGATCGGTATTCCGGCTTTCGCTTTTCCCTGTAATTGTTTGTTATCATCGATAAAACCGAACACCTTGTAATTCGGACTGATCGACCGTTCAAGTGCCGTCATTGTTACCTGTCCAAGCTCCCCGGCTCCCATGATCATTACCCGGACCTCTTTAATATTATATAGCCGGAGATTCTGATAGATCATTCTTATCAATAAGCGGGTCCATGTCAGCAGAAAAACACAAAGAACAAAAAAGATAATGATTACTGAGAAAGGGACCGAAAACAAGCCATATATCCCATCGA
>JANXZJ010000075.1 GCA_025355585.1 Mariniphaga sp.
TAAAAACTGGTCGTCAATTTCTAAAAAGCCTCCATTTTGCCTGATTACTGAGTGGTTGATCAGGTATTGGATTCTCTCTTCGTTAAAGTCGACGATTTCCAAAGCCATCTCATACTTGTAGGATAATGATTTGCGCTTTTCAAACATCTCGGTTAGGAGTTTTATCTCCCGCTGAAGTGTTGATAATAATTCTTTTATGGAGGTAAATGTGTTCATATTACCGTCAAATGGAAAACTGATTAATCATTTTTTTGATGGTTAGTTTACGAATGAATGTTTAGGCAAAATCTAAAGATTGGTTTTGAAGTTCAATTTTATTTTGTTATGGTTCTTTCGAAATATTATTTCAACTTACATCTCACAAATCTACTAAACGTATTTATGATTACCAAGATTAATTAAAACAGACATAAATAATTCACATCAATCTATTTCATTCTTCGAATTGAGATACTCCGTGGTAAAAATTGGTGCTACAAGATCGGACATGCCAATGAAATTGATTTAGGTATGTATGCAAAAGCATATAAAATTTGATGTGTCATTTTTCATTTGCACTGATATAAAATATTCTTTGTTATTTTGTTGCAAAATGGTCCACTGAAAATCAATCGTATGCAAATAAAATTCAAAAGGATTTTCCTTGCCCTTTTCGTAATGTGTGGCTTGTGGCTGTCGCTCCGGGCCGAAGATGGTTACCGGCTTTGGTTGCGGTACGACAAGATCGACAACCCTACCCTGCTCTTATCGTACCGGAAAGCAATCACGGGAATACAGATGGATGAGCAATCGGCGATCTTTGCGTCTGCACTCAATGAACTCAAAACGGGTCTCAGTGGATTGCTCGATAAAGAGGTGTTTGTTGTTGCAAAGAATTCGCCGGTTGCGGGAAGCCTCGTTGCAGGTACACCGCAGGGAAACAGCCTTGTGGCTTCGTTTACCCATCCTGAGGAGATGAAGAAGCTGGGCGATGATGGATACTTGGTAATAACAGTTGGATCGGGGAACAACCAGCATCTGCTGATTGCCGCCAATACCGATAAAGGGGTGCTGTACGGATCGTTCCACTTGCTCAGGTTGTTACAGACCCACCAACCGATTGATCGCCTGAATATTTGTGAAATCCCCAAAATAAAATGCCGGTTGCTGAATCACTGGGACAACCTTGACGGAAGTGTGGAGCGCGGATATGCAGGCACCTCGTTGTGGGACTGGCATAAACTGCCCGAATACCTCTCACCACGGTATACCGATTACGCGCGGGCCAACGCTTCGGTCGGCATCAACGGAACCGTGATCACGAATGTAAATGCGAATGCAAGGGCCCTTACGCCCGAATACCTTGAAAAGGTGGCGGCACTCGCAACTGTCTTCCGCCGTTACGGCATCAGGGTTTTCCTCACCGCACGGTTTAGTTCACCCATCGAAACGGGGGGATTAAAAACTGCCGATCCGTTGGATGCGGGTGTGCAGCAGTGGTGGAATGAGAAAGCAGATGAAATATACAAACTGATTCCCGATTTTGGAGGATTCCTGATAAAAGCAAACTCTGAAGGTCAGCCCGGACCGCAGGATTATGGTCGTAACCATGCCGATGGCGCCAATATGCTCGCGAAAGCTGTTGCACCGCATGGAGGGATCGTGATGTGGCGCGCATTTGTTTACAGTCACGAAGTACCCGACGACCGTGCGAAACAGTCGTATTCCGAATTCACACCGCTGGACGGGAAGTTCGAAAAGAATGTATTTGTCCAGGTGAAGAATGGTCCCATCGATTTTCAGCCGCGCGAACCGTTTCACCCGCTCTTTGGCGCGATGCCGAAGACACCAATTATGATGGAGTTTCAGATCACACAGGAGTATCTTGGACAAGGGACACACTTAGTCTATCTCGCCCCGCTTTTCAAAGAGGTTCTCGATGCGGATACCTATGCTAAAGGGAAAGGATCGGAAGTGGCCAAAGTGATTGACGGTACGCTTGAAGATCACCCATTAAGTGGTATTGCGGGTGTTGCCAATATCGGAAACGACCGGAACTGGTGCGGACATCCGTTTGCACAATCGAACTGGTATGCTTTTGGACGCCTCGCGTGGAATCATCAACTTTCATCGGAAACGATTGCCGGTGAATGGATCAGGATGACTTTTAACAACGATGCCGGATTTATCGCTGTTGCCACGAAGATGATGATGCAGTCGCGCGAAACTACTGTCAACTATATGACGCCGCTTGGTTTGCATCATATCATGGCTTTTGAACACCATTCGGGTCCGGGTCCATGGTCGAATATTGGTCGTGCCGACTGGACTTCGCCTTATTATCACCGTGCCGACAGTCTTGGTATCGGGTTTGACCGCACCTCAACGGGCAGTAGTGCCCTTTCGCAATATGCACCTGAAGTAGCAGCTGAATGGGCGGATCTTAGAACATGTCCCGAAAAGTATTTGCTGTGGTTTCACCATCTTCCGTGGGATTATAAACTGAATTCGGGTGAAACATTGTGGAACGGTTTGATCTCGCATTATTATTCGGGTGTTGAAGGTGTCCGGAAGATGCAGAAAGACTGGGAATCGCTTAGAGGAAAGGTTGATGTGCAGCGGTTTGAGCACGTTGAAGCGTATCTGAAAATACAGGAGAAGGAAGCTGTCTGGTGGCGGAACTCGTGTATTCAGTATTTTCAGCAGTTTTCGAACCTTCCGATACCGGTAGGCTACGAGAAGCCTGAAATGCCATGGGAATATTATAAAAAACTGACAGGAAGGAAAATTCTGAGGTTTTGATAAAAAGGATAAAGGGTAAAGGATAATAGTTAATGGTTAAGAATTTGTGCGGGTATTGGAAATGGGAATTGCATTTATTGAAGCATTTGTGCAGATGGTGAATTGACCGGCGCATGGTTGGTTTGATCTTCTGATAAACAGGCAGATGCGCCGATATTGGTGTGCATGTCTTACCCCGGGTTACGCTCGTTCACTCGCTCACCCGGGGTTATTCATATTGAACCCCTTCGGGGTAAAGGATAAAGGTTAAAGTGTTTAAAAACTAATCCTGATTTGTTATTTATGAAATTATAAGTAATTTAGCTTTTAATTGTTTTCTTTGCCAAACCTATAAAATTTCTTTGCGTCGATGTTGATCGCTTTACCATTTGCTCATTTTTTCTGCATTATTGTCTACATCTACCTTGCAGTTTTAATATTATACAAGGATCCCCGGACTTTACTAAACAGGGCAAGCTCAGCCATTATGATCTGCTTTGCGTTGTGGAACTTAGGAGATATATTTATTCATTTCCCCGATAGTACGCTATCAGATGAAACAATTTTATTGTGGCAAAATATTTCCTCGATCGGCTGGATCTCATTTGCCAGTGCAATTTTGTGTTTTTCAGTTGCCTTTTCGAAAAGAGAAAAACTCATGCAGAAAAAATGGTTGCTTTCCGTTATTTTTATATTTCCTTTGATCCTGATTTACAAGCAGTGGACAAATTGCTTATTGATAAACCCGGTAAGGCAATCGTACGGCTGGTCATTTAACTTTGCAGATACAATCTGGGTTAATTTATTCTACGCTTACTATTTACTTCTGACGCTCATATCAATCTATGTGATTTTCGCGTATGGCAGGAAAACAAAAAAAATAATTGAAAAGAGACAAGCTGAAATCATAACCTATTCAATTCTTGCCAGTTTAATTTTCGGAACACTCATTGATGTGGGAACCCAGGAATTAGGATTAAACAATATTCCAAGTATTGGCGATCTTTTTGTTTTTATTTCTGCGATCGGTTTCATATATGCCATTCTTAAATATCAGTTCCTGACGATTACACCTGCAATTGCTGCTGAAAACATTATCAATTCGATGGATGAGTTATTGATCCTTTTAAACCAGGAAGGGAACATTCTCAATGTGAATAAAGCGACCCTGGATTCTTTACAATATGATCAAAATGAATTGGAAGGTAAATCCATTCATATGCTTTTGCAGGATGATGATTTTAAGCAGCATCTATTGGAAAAGATTTCGAAAGAAGTAGTAATCAAGAATCACGAAGGTAATCTTCTCGCAAAAAATGGAAAAATCGTTCCGATTATCTATTCAAGTTCTCCGCTAACAAATGAAGATCGGATTGTGATTGGAACTGTTTTTATAGCCAGGGACATAACTGAACTTGAGCTAAACAGGTTGGAACTAATTAAAGCCAAAGAGAAAGCCGAAGAAAGCGACCATTTGAAATCTGCTTTTCTTGCGAATATGAGCCATGAGATTCGTACTCCTATGAATGGCATTATGGGTTTTGCAGGGCTGCTCAAGGAGCCTGATCTCACAGGCGAAGAGCAGCAAGAGTTCATTGGTATCATCGAGAAAAGTGGAGCAAGGATGCTCAATATTATCAACGACATTGTTAGTATTTCGAAGGTAGAATCGGGACAAATGGAGGTTTCCATTTCAGAGACGAATATAAATGACCAGATCGATTTTATCGAGACATTCTTTAAGCCCGAAGCGACAAATATTGGGATTCAGCTTATCTGTAAAAAACCGTTGACCGGCGAAGATGCGATCATTAAAACAGACAAGGAAAAGGTCTATGCCGTCCTGACCAACCTGGTTAAGAATGCACTTAAATTCACCCAGGTTGGTTCGATTGAATTTGGTTATCAGAATAAAGATAATTTTATTGAATTCTATGTAAAAGATACCGGTATAGGTGTTAGCAAGAAGCACCAGCAACTTATTTTTGAAAGATTCAGGCAGGGAAGTGAATCACTTAACAGGAATTATGAAGGAGCCGGGTTGGGGTTATCCATTTCGAAAGCTTATGTGGAAATGCTTGGTGGTCAGATTTGGTTAGAAAGCGAAGAGGGTGAAGGTTCAACCTTCTATTTTACCCTTCCCTATCTTCGGAAATCAGAGATAAAAATCATCAGCAACAATGAAATAATCGCCGATGCTAAAGAAATCCGGATAAACAATCTTCAGGTAATAATTGCAGAAGATGACGAAGCCTCTGAGAAGCTAATTACAGTGGCCATTAAAAAATTCAGTAAAGAAATTATAAAAGTCACCACCGGTACCGGAGCGGTTGAAGCCTGCCGTAACAATCCCGGCATTGATTTGGTACTGATGGATATTAAAATGCCTGATATGGACGGATACGAAGCCACCCGGCAAATCAGACAATTTAACACAAAGGTGATTATAATTGCGCAATCAGCCTATGCATTATCCGGTGACCGCGAAAAGGCAATTAAAGCTGGGTGCAATGATTATATTACAAAACCGATGAAACAGATTACACTCAGTGAGTTAATCAGGAAGTATTTCAGCCATAAATTGATGGGTAAACCAACATGACGACTTTTTAAATCAAGGTATTAAGGTAAAAATGCGGCCGGTTTTATTGTGCATATCTTTCCCAGAGTTACGCACCTACTCTTTATTCATTCGTCATGGCTTGCTTCCGTCCATGGTTTATAATCCAGTTTTATTAAACAAGGTATATCCAAAGGAAATACACATCCAACTTAATACGATGTCATAAAAACCTTATTTCCAAAGGAAAAACCTACTATATAATTAAATTCCGAAGTTGACTTATTTGAGGTTTGACTCCAAGATCCTGATGACTTTGAAGAAGATTACAAATAAAATAGGCCTTCATAAAATAAGAATATTGAGGCGTAAAAACTCGAAGGAGTTGAATGTTAATGACCCCCAGTGAAGCTTGCGAAACTGGGGGAAAATGGACATAACGCGGAAACAACCCGGTACGGGTTGAATTATAATTTCACCAAATATTTTTCATCAAAGTCAACACCATCGTTGAATAACATTTAATTCAACCCGTTTCGGGTTGTGGTTCAATCGTCGTGCGAAACCCCCAATAAAAATTGGGGGTCAATAATATTTATCCACCGTTGGTGGAATTATTCCGACATAAAGCAAAATACCCAAACAAATCGGGACAACCTCAAAAAAAGATTTGTTTTTTTAACTGATTCCACCCCATCTTTTTTAAATTTGAACACCAGATATTCAAGTTAGGGTAATCTGATAACCTCACTGAAAAAAAATACTAATTCTGTGGTCATGAGAAAAATTATCATCCCGTTTTTATCATTGTTTATACTCTTTGGCATTGACCTGGCAACAGCACAGGAAGCATTCAATTCTTTCGAAATTGCCAGACTTCACCCATTGACAAGCGACCGTCCGGCTCCCGATTTCTTTGAGGGGGCCCTACTTGGGAATGGTGGCATGGGTGTCGTCGTAACCACACGGCCTGATGGGGTGGTGCTTTATTTTGGTCATAACAACGTGTGGGATATCCGCATTGCGGAAAACAACAAAGAGAAGATCGGAACTTTTAAAGAGGTATTCAAACGGGTAAAAGCAATTCCGGATACCTTAGCATTACTCACACAGGATCCCTGGTACAACGAATACAGTAATATGACTGCCGAAAACTATGGAAAACCTTATCCGCGTCCTTTTCCATGCGGCTCGGTGTTGCTGGGTTTCGACCGCCGGAATGCAGAGATGATCGGCCATCGGCTCGACATCTCCAGCGGTTTGTGCGAAGTGTTTCTGCTGACAAAAGATCAGAAAAAACTGACGTTGCAAATTTTCACCGATATGACAACGGATCAGCTTTGGATGCGCCTGGTCGATCAGGAAGGTAACCCTTGCGAAAATATATTTGACCGTGTACGCGTGATACCTGATCCATCCACTCCTGAAGAATTTCCAAAGACAAAAAAAGAGGAGGATCTTGCAAATGGTATTCTCTCCTTCCGCCAGGTTTTGCCTTATTCGGAACCTGAAAAATACGATCTGGCCAAAGGACACCCAAAGGATAAGGCATTCCGACTGATTGTTGCATTAAATAACTCGCTTGAGAAACAATCGCGGATAAACTGGGATGGCAACAAAGAGGAGATGTCAGCATTGGAGGCAGGACTGCAAAAGAAAGCCGGTTTTGTTGGTTGCATCACACTACAGGAAGGTCTAAACAAGTATGTTGCGATGGATCAACCGAAAGAAGAGACGCCTAAAGCTGCCGATTTGATTCTTTCACTTCAAAACAGTCAAAAGATATGGAAGGATTACTGGAATAAATCGGGTGTAAAGCTGGCCGACAAGTTTCTGGAAAGAATGTGGTATCACAATCTCTATTTTTTAAATTGCGCAACGAAAGAGGGTGCAACCACTCCCGGATTGTTTGCCAACTGGAGCTACGACAAAATCGGCACGGCATGGCACGGCGATTACCATATGAATTACAACACCCAGCAACCTTTCTGGGTAACATTTTCGAGCAACCACCTCGAGAAGAATCTGCCTTATGTCAATCTTGTAGAATCGTTGATGCCGGTCAGCAAACGATGGGCCAAAGAATATTACGAACTGCCAGGGGCTTATTTTCCCCACAGTGCCTATCCTGTTGACATGACAATGAACGCCTACCCTGTTCCGACATGGGGCTGGGAGATTGCCGAAACCCCCTGGACAGTACAGGGATTGTGGTGGCATTACCTTTATTCCGGAGATGCTGAATTTCTAAAGGACAGGGCGTGGGAACCTATGAAAGTGGCTGTTGAATTTTTGGTGGCCTATATGAAACGACCCGAAGCGAGCGGTCCGCAGTGGAAGGACGACAAATTCCATATCTTCCCAACGGTTCCGCCCGAATTATATGGACTTCGTCCGGGATTCAAATACAATTACGATTGTAATGTCGATCTTTCCCTGACGAAATTTGTCTTCAAAGCTTTTATTGAAGCTTCCAAAGTACTAAAGCAGGATATAAAAGAGAAACTATTGCTCGAAGATGTGAAGATGATTTTGTCCCGTTTTCCGGAATATCCTACCGCCTTGTCGAAAAAGTATGGCAAGGTTTTGGTTTCGGTGCCGGAAGAACATGACCAGGTAGTTTACAACCTCCCGAATGCCTTGTTCACCGTATTCCCGGGAGAAGATCATGGTTTACGTTCCGATCCGGAAACAAAAGTGATATTAAGAAACTCATTTCTGAATCAGCAGAATGAAGGCGGCAATGACCTTGTATTTATTAATCTGCAGGCAGCGCGGATCGGGATGCTGGATCTGGAACGTTTTAAACGACAGGTCAACTATAGTCTGCTGCCCAATGGAACAGCTTCTGACCGCGTGATGCAGGTACACGGCCGTTACAGCGACACAACCCCTTATGGCTACATGGATAAAATGGGTGTCTGGTTTGAAAATTTCGCACTACCAGTTGTGGTCAATGAATGCCTGATGCAAAGCTACGATGGCACCATCCGGATGTTTCCCAACTGGCCGATGGATAAAGATGCTGAATTTTACAACCTGCGGGCGGCAGGAGCTTTTCTGGTGAGTGCTTCGCTAAAAGATGGCAAGGTGAATAAACTTCAGATTACCTGTGAAGCCGGTGGAATGCTTAAAATCGTTCTTCCATGGAAAAGCAGAGGAACCATTATCTCCAAAAGTGGAAAAAAATCACTTACTTCAAATATTGTTGAAATTCAAACTGTAAGGGGGGAGATCATTAATTTTCAGCAATAATGAAAAGAGTTGGTACTAAAAAAGGTTGACGCTCAGGTCAACCTTTTTACTGTAAAACAGAAAGCTCAATTTTTCAAAGTCCCATCACAACTTTTAGCGAGAATCCGGATAATACTCCATTTTAAATTCAAAACTGAATTAAAAAGACAAAATAATTTAAGCCAAAACCTTCTCTTTTGCCGTTTCTTCTTCAAACTGATAAAGTATTGTGGATAAGTAACGTTCACCCGTATCAGGCAAGATCACGACAATCTTTTTCCCTTTATTCTCAGGTCGCCTGGCAACTTCAAGCGCGGCATAAGCAGCCGCTCCCGAAGATATACCAACAAGCAAGCCTTCAGTTCGTGCCAACAGACGGCTTGTTTCGAAAGACTGATCGTTTGTAACTTTTATAATTTCATCAATTACAGCGACGTTTAGTACGTCAGGAACAAATCCTGCACCAATTCCCTGTATTTTATGTGGTCCCGGAAGCCCGCCTGAAAGCACAGGAGAGTCGGCAGGTTCAACAGCAATTACCTGAACACCGGGTTTTCTGGCTTTTAATACTTCGCCTACGCCTGTGATCGTTCCGCCTGTTCCGATGCCAGCTATAAAAATATCAACTTCGCCATCGGTATCTCTCCAGATCTCTTCAGCAGTGGTTGTCCTGTGGATTTCGGGATTTGCAGGATTCTTAAACTGTTGCGGTATATATGAGTTTGGAGTTGCTGCAGCCAGTTCAGTGGCTCTTCTGATTGCACCTTTCATTCCTTCTGATCCGGGCGTCAATACCAGTTCCGCACCCAGCGCTTTCATCAGATTTCTCCGTTCAATACTGAATGTTTCGGGTAAGGCGATGATCAGACGATATCCTTTTGCAGCAGCTACAAACGCAAGAGCAATTCCTGTATTCCCGCTTGTGGGTTCTATTATAACAGAATCCTTATTCAGAAGACCCTGTTTTTCAGCCGCTTCAATCATTGCAAATCCAATCCGGTCTTTTACACTCCCGGCCGGGTTGAATGATTCGAGTTTTGCAATAATGGTTGCATCCAGGTTGTGTTTCTTATTGAAATTGGAAAGCTCAAGTAAGGGTGTATTTCCAATTAAATCGGTAAGGTTTTTTGCAATTTTCGACATGATATAGATGTTAATGATTATTGCAAAGTTGGCAAGAATGATCACCCACCACAATACCTGAAATTATGTATTTTGTTATACCTATTTTATGGTATAAGTGATTGATAAAATGAAATGTCGTATTTCAACATTTCAAATTTGAGAATATGAGCGATCTATTTTTGCAGTGAGCAGCTGGCAACTTGCTGCTGGCATAATCGTGCTAAGTATTTGATAATAATCCTTTAAAAATTAAGATAACACCTGTTTTTTTGTAAGCGAGTCTGCCAGTTGCCAGTCCCTAATAGCCAGCAGCAATCATTACAAAATCCAATTATCCAATCTTTACAGAGGTCATTGTTAATGAACCCATCACTGCCTTGTCATTAAAGATGGTAACCGGCTCGTTTTCCTTCTTCAGCGCCAGCGCATAGATCAATGGCAGGTAATGTTCGGGCGTTGGAATGGCCAGTTGCACTTCTTTGCCAAGTGCAGAAAAGTTGATCAGTTCTTTGTGATTATTGGCAAGGATCAGTCGTTTAAATGTATCGTTTGCCTGAATCGCCCAATCGTATCCGTATTCCGGTTCATTAACTTTATCCCATGCAACCATGCCAAGGTTGTGAACGATGTTTCCGCTTCCGATAATCAATACGCCCTTTTCTCTCAATGAAGATAATTCTTTGGCCAGATCGTAATGGTTTTGAGGAGACTGATAATAATCGAGGCTCATTTCAAACACGGGAACATCGGCCAGCGGATAGATATTTTTGATGACACTCCATGCACCATGGTCAAGGCCCCATTTCTCATCCAGTCCAACATTGGTTTTGGAAACGATCCGTTTTGTTTCTTTTGCGAATTCAGGACTTCCCGGAGCCGGGTATTGAACATCAAACAATGCTTTGGGGAACCCGCCAAAATCGTGGATAGTTTGCGGTTTGGGCATCGCCGTAACAAATGTACCGCGCGTTTCCCAATGAGCCGAAATACAGAGAATTGCTTTTGGCTTTGGTAATGTTTTGCCGAGGCTCCGCCAGTTTTGTACAAAATCATTTTCAACGATGGCATTCATTGGACTTCCATGACCAACGAAGAGTACGGGCATCAGTGTCGTGCTGCCACCTGAAGATGCCAGATTATTCAGTTCCTTATTCATTGCATTAACAGTTATTGGAAGAAGAATAGCTGAACTGATAAATGATCGCCTATTCATTCTGATATTATTTTTGTATTTCGTTTTTAAATATTGAAATCACCAGCATTGCTTTACAAGGCAACACTAATGATTCCAAATTGTTCAGTGAATGATTAATTAGCGGATTTCACCAATTCAACATCACAGTTAATCTTCACCTCTTCACCAACCAGTACACCACCGGTTTCAAGGGCAGCATTCCAGGTCAAACCCCACTCCTTCCGTTTTATTTTTCCGGTGATGGAGAATCCGGCCTTTACATTACCCCATGGATCAGCCATAATCCCGCCGTATTCAACGGATAAGGTAACCGGGTGAGTAACGCCCTTAATGGTGAGGTTGCCTGTAAGATCATACAAATCGTCGCCCAGATCCTTTAAGCCGTTTCCTTCAAAGGTAATCTTTGGAAACTTTTCAACATCAAAGAAATCAACGCTTTTCAAATGCGCATCCCTGTCGGCAATTTCGGTATCAACAGATGCCGTATCCAATGAGAAAGTGATAATGGAAGTGGCAAAGTCATTGCCGACTGTGCTTACCTGTCCCTCGAATGCTTTAAAATTACCGAGTACATTCGATATCATCAGGTGTTTTACCTTAAAACCAATCTTACTGTGTGATGGGTCAATTGCCCATTTTGTTACTTCTTGTGTGCTCATCTTTACTTTTATTTATTAATCTATTATTTACCAGATATTTATTTACCCAATCCCAATTGATTCATGTACGTTTGATTATCCCAGAAGAGAGATTCTTCAATCATAATTCCGTTTTTCCAATGACCGACTGTACACATGGGCAACTTGAATGATTTTCCGGTTGGCTGAATAAACTGACCATTGCCGATCGGCATAGGTTTCGTAAAAGTTCCTTCCATTATTCCTATTACACATGTCCATTCGCCTGTATTATTACCAAATCGGACAGGGTGTTGTTTGATCCTGGTATCAGGAGCATAAACAAACATTGCGCTTAGATCTGCGATATGTTTCTCGATGCCTGTGGTAAAATGTCCGTCGGGCCAGTTGACTTTAATATCTTTTGAATGACTTTCATGCAAACGTAACCATTCCTGGTTGCTGAACACCGTGTAGTCGAGGGTATCAAAAGTTACCAGGTTCTTTTTAAGTTCTGCCTCCCCGGCAGCGTACTTTTTTAATACGATTGTCATCGAATCGATTTTTGCCTGCATCTCTTTGGAATGTCCAGTCTGGGCTGAAGTGTTCATAAAAGTTGAAGCGGCGACATAGGCCAGAACGAACGTGATCGCTTTGAAACTAAATATGCTCTTTTTCATCTTTGCAATTTTAAAATATTTGTATTGTTTTAACAATGCAAAGATGCACCCATCAGTAAGGCCAGCGGTAACAGTATTTTGAAAGGTTGTGGTACTTTTAGGTAATAATGCTCCTGGTCATTTCGCGGAACCGGCTGGGTGTTATTTCCATTTTGGCATGAAAAACGCGGGTAAAGTATGATTTCTCACTGTATCCCAGCTCATAACCAATCTCCGAGACCGTTTTATCGGTGTGTAACAGCATTCGTTTCGCCTCAATCAGTTTTCGGGTTTCGATAATTTCTGACACACTTTTCTGAAAATTGTTTTTACAAATTGTATTCAGGCTTCGTTCCGACATTTTCATTTTATCGGCATAAAACGATACCCCTTCATTTCGGGTATAATTTTTTTCCAGAATTTCGAGAAAAGTATTAAACGTGGTGATCTGTGAAGCTTTAACAATGTTTTCAATGGGTAGGCTCCTTTTCCTTTCCGCATCAATCATCGAAACCAGTCCATTTACGAGGTGACTAATCGTTGCAAGATCTATGAACTCCTGACCCGATTCGGCCGAGATGACCTGGCAAAGGCTGGTAAAACGGTTCAGGCAAGTGCCGGAAGACAATGGAATATTCGTAGAGGTGAAGAAATTGGAGTAAAAATTAAGTTTCGATTCAGGGATAAATCCAGTCTTATAATTGATTACCCATCCCCGCATACTTTTATCAGGTAATAACCGGTGCATTTTTCCCATCGATACATAACAGGCAACGGGCGCATTTACAACTTCGAGCTGAAAATCGATAAAATGTTCCATGCTACCTTGTGTAACGATGATCAGTTCTTCAAAATCATGAAAATGGGACTCGATTGTCCTTGATACCAGATCCTCAACGAGTTCCTCGGTTATCTCAAATATGCGAAAAAGTTCTTCCATTCATTACGAAAGTACAAACATTTTAAATGTAAACAGCACCGGCTTTTAATTTGGTACTCCTCATTGAATTCGCAAAATATCTCTCCAAATTATACCGGAGGAAATATTACTATGTATAAATATTTGATGTTTAATCAGATGAGCCAAATAATCGAATATATACACCTATCTACATAAACGCTTAACACATGTTTTCAATTTCTTTACAATTCGTTAACTTAAAAAGTTTGGTGGATAGATCCATGAGGCTTACATTTGCAGTACATTTTTTTTCATAAGTTTAGGTTTAGTTAGGTTAGTTAGTTTGGTTAGTTTTAGTAAAAGGATGGAGCCGCCCGGTTTCATCCTTTTCAATTTAATAAGATTGGTAAACCCTGAACAATCGTTGTTTAAGGTTCAGAAATAAGCGAACGAATTCCATCAGCCCATATTTGATACCCTTTTTCAGTCGGATGGCAGAAATCACTTGCTAGTTCCTTCTGCAAAATCCCATCCGGCGTAAGCATCTTAGATTCAATATTCACGAAAGTAATTTTCTGTTTTTCGGCAAAGACTTCGAGTTGTTTGTTGATCTCGTTGATCAGGATTCGTCGCGGATGTGCAGGACTTTCTTCGCGGGGTAAAACGGCCATCAGGATGATTTTTGCCCCGGGAACTTTGGATCGGACACGCATACAAACTGCATGGATGCCTTCGACAATTTCAGATGCTGTATTCATCCTTGCATTCTGGGTCTGGCTTGTATTGTTGGTGCCAATGTTGATGATAACCGTCCGCGGATGGAGCCCGTCGAGTTCACCATGATCGAGTCGCCAAAGGACATTTTGCGTACGATCCCAGCCGAAACCGAGATTCAAAACCCGGTAATTGCCAAACAACGAGTCCCATGCTTTGGGTCCATTTGGTATTCTTGGTTTCCCATCCGCATATTTCAATTTGGGTTCTCCTCCCCAGAAATGGGTAATGGAATTGCCGATCAGGACAATCTCAGGATTGATAGAATCCTTTATACGAAGCACATCCGAATGACGTTGCCACCAATCGTAGCTGTCATTTTCCAGTTTCGAAACCGGCACTATGGCTGAATTTGCAGGGATATCAACATCTAACGATTGATCGCCCATCAATTCCGATAGCAGCGGTTCCATCGCCTGTGCCCAGGCTTTGGCACCGGCGGGTGTAGGGTGCAGCCAGTCTGCCATCATTGCCTGATTGAGTGATCCATCCATATTCAGAAACACATGATTTACATCGGAATAGAAAATATGTTTCCCGTCCGCAAGTCTGGATACAATATCAGACGCGCGCTCCAAAATTAGGCGATGCGAAGTTGGATTCGGACCACCGTAACAACCCGGAAAACAACGCAACACAATGATCTTAGTATCGGGAAGCTTTTCGCGTATTAGTTTTACAATGGTTTCGATCCCTCCGGCCAACTGACCCGCAGTGTGGCGCGTCGGGTAATTCTTTTCATCCACATTATTCGTCCCGATTTCAACGATAACCACTTTGGGTGATTGGCCATCCAGTTCACCATTTTGGATGTTCCAGATCAGGTTTTCGGTGCGGTAACCACTTGTGCCCAGGTTCAAAGCTTTACGTGGTGCAAAAAACTGGTTCCAGATGGGTTGATATTCGGTTTTTTCAAAATTATGCGTAATGGAATTGCCAATCAAGATCAGGTCGAATTTTTCTTTTGCTACAATCGCTAATTTTTCTTCATGGCGTTTTCTGGCATATCCTTCAACCGGAACAGCGGCGGGATTTGGACCTGCGTAAGGTATTTCTGGTTTTGCTTCCAGAAATGTTTTTAACAGGCGGGCCAATTTAGATTTGCTTTCCAGCGGATTAAAACCTTTACCGGAAGCACGGGCACTATCATTCAATAAATAAAACGCTGCCTGTCCATCGTATCCCTTCCATGTTTTGGTGTATTCCTGACAGCCTTTCACCGATGCACTATCTTCTTTGCTATAAAACGAAGCAAAAAGCCTTGCAGTCAGATGAACGGGGGGCAGTATCGCCGGAAATACATTGCCCAAATTGGTTTCATTCAACCAGGATGGACTGATAAGTATCAGATCATCCGGTTGTTCCTTCTCATTTAGTTTTTGAATAACACGCGCAGCAAGATGTCCGCCCGAAGCGAAGCCCATAATTCCGAAACGGTTTCCCCGCAAACCAAGCTCTTTTGGGTTTGTTTTAAGAAGCCGAAAAGCTTTCATTGCATCGACCAAAGCATGATCCCGCGACTGTAAGTTTCTGGCAATGTGGTATTCAAGGATGGCAACATCAAAGCCCTCAGAATTTAGAAACATCGCTGCTTTTTCACCTTCATTTTTCACTTTCAGCATTTCATATGCACCGCCGGGAAGTAATAAAATAGTTCCTTTGGGCGAATTTGTCTTTGCCAGGATAAGGTGCAGCGCCGGAGAATTAAACTGACTGACATTTCCATTAACACCAACCGGGTTTCCTTTTGGCAAAGTTTCGCCGGAAAGGGACACATAATTTGCGAATGCAGGATTTTTCTTTTGACCTGTCTGAGTCTGCCCATCGGTTTTTAGTGCAATCCAGCACAACAACAAAACACCAATCAATGAGCGGATAAAGAATTTTTTTATCATTTTTATGTATTTCAAATTGAGACCATCATCATTTTACCGGAGTTATCTTCCCATGCAATACAACCGGCTGTTTATCTTCAGGATTAACAACAACTTTAAAGATATACGCTACACCAGCATCGAAAAGTTTATTGCAATTCAGATCAATGGTTGTCTTTTCATAGGGTTTCAGACTGGAAATCTTTCCTGCTGCAACTTTAACTTCCTTATCGTCTTTGGTGAAAAATATTTTTATTCCGGCATTTTTTGATGCCACCTGGCCTAAGTTCTGAACCTCAACTTTTAAATTGAATCCGTTGGAATTGGCTGTTATTACTGGCAATAGTGGTGAAAGTAGGGGTTCCATGAAATTAACTCCCGGCAGGCGTGCATATCCGAAAAGAAGCTTTCCTGCACTTGTTTTACCCAGCATTTTTGCGGCAAATTCATCTTCGGGAAAATTGTTGCCACGTGCATCGAAGGTAACAATCAAATCAGCTCCCATCTTTTCTGTTTTAATCACCCTGCCGCCTTTGCCAAAATTCACTGCTTCGGGTTCCCCGAATTGCAAAGAGCTGATGTCGATGTCCGTCTGAGGATTAAAACCTTCCTCAGCCGTTATCTTAACTTTGATCGTTTTCGTATTGGCAGTAATCGGTTCTTTGTCAAGAATTGTAAGTAAACGACCCACGGTAAGCGGGATACCAATGTTCTTGGAGCTATGGATATCACTGGCCTGATCGAATTTCTTCTCAACATCAATTACCGCAAAATTGCCCTGAGTCGCCCGTCCATATTTGTCCTGAAAGATTTTTAGCCGCTCATATTTCCACCAGCCTTCAACAGTTCCATCCTCGTGTTTTGAAACACCGGGTATGTAAGCTTCGCCTGACTCTATTTTCCAGTGAATACCATCCCTTGAGCGCTCATAGACCGCAATACGTCCGAGCCAGTCGTTTACAATCAGGTTGTACTGCACGTTGTCGCGCCAGACGACGGGATCTTCAAAATTTCCGGGTCTTTGCGGATAAGCACGTAACGGAGTTATCTTTTTTGCAGAATCAATCCCGGTTCCTGTAACCTGGTTATAGGCAGAAAGTCCTGTCTGGCTGAACCATTGACCGCCTCCGCGACAGATCATCAAATACGATCCGTCCTCACGTTGGGCAAAGGTAAAGTTTGAATTACCTTCAATCAGTTGCCGGTCACGGTTCAAAAATTCGAACTTGCCATATTTCCAGGGACCATTACAACCATCTGCGATATAATAACCATCAATGACATACAGAACATATCGTCCATCTTTGAGCTTGAAAATTTCAGGATTGTGCCCCTTCCCTATTGTATCTTTTACCACAAACGGTCCAAAAGAATTGTCGGAAACGGCATTAAAAACCGTGGAATTAGGCCATTCATTGTGTCCTTTGGGCGAACTTTCGGGCCAGCCACACACATATAAGTGATATTTACCATCCTCCCCCAATTTTATATTGCCACCCCAGAAAGACCATTTCCTGTTTTCGATACCGTTGTCGGTGTAACGGGGCAGTACATTATCTGCTCCCCACGCATCGCGGGTTAACTGTCCCAAATTGGGCATTGGCAGAAACCTGTCCATAAACCGGCCTCCGAAAACAAGGTTGCTCCATTCCGCCGGGCGCGGACGCTCGGTAGTCTGGGCATTTGTATCAACTATCGATACAAAAAAGGTGAGCAATGCGAAAAATAAAAAATTCAATCTCATTATATTGGGGTTTATTTGGAAGACGTAGCCCTGACAGGTTTTGGAAACCTGTCAGGGCTAATAAAATAAATTTACAACTATTTAAATAGCTGCTGTGTAAAGTAATAAAGATCACTTTTCCATACCTTGAAATCGTGTACTCCCGGTTCGACGTGCCAGATATGTGGCACCTTATTTTCTTTTAGGTAAATATGAAGGCGTTGACTAAAGGAAATCAAGCCATCCTGATCGCCGCAAGAGATCCAGAGCAGTTTCAATGTTTTAGCCGTCTCAACAGGATTTGGAACCAAAACTTCCGGAGTTTTTGTATTTGGAGCCGACGAAAATCCGCCAATCCAGGCAAAAGTAGTAAGGTTGCCCAAACCGAAGTTCAACGATTGTCCGCCACCCATTGAAAGACCAGCGAGTGCACGGCTTTCGCGATTGACAATTACCGGATATTTCGATTCAATAAAAGGGATCAGGTCATTGAGCAAATCTTTTTCGAAAGTAGCAAACGACTGTGCTTTTTCAGGTTCGAAAACATTTCCTTCTGCCCGATCATTTTTCATGGCTCTTCCGTTAGGTAGCACCACTATCATGGGTTTAATTTTGTTCTCCGCATACAGGTTATCGAGAATGATTTCGGGATGACCGTTGCGCAACCACTCAAATTCATCGCCGCCAATTCCGTGAAGCAGGTATAATACAGGATACTTTTTGTTTTTGTTGTATCCCGGAGGCGTGTAAATCAACGTTGTTCTGGTTGTACCAACTGTTTTCGATTGATACTGGATGGTATCGAGCTTTCCATGCGCGATGTTTTCACGATAAAGATCGTAACCTTCAGGTGCTGCCGGGAAGGCTGGTTTATCATCAGCAGCAAGAACAATCGCTCTTGACATGTTCCGGCGGGCCACCTGCGCAGATTGATCTCCGGAGTTAGTTGGTTTGGCAGCATTTATAGTTTGAGACGATAAGTGGTGATTGAAACTTATAACCAGTATCGCAAACAGAAATAATGAAAATGATTTTGGGTTCATGCGTTTTGTAAGTTGTTTGAAGTTCATCTTATGAATAAGTCATGCAACAATACCTTCTGAAAGGGATTGTTTACATCACTTATTTCTTAATATTCAATAATATAGAAGCCTTATTTCTCCCTTTTTAATATCATCTCTGAATCGCCCATCGGAGTTCCGACAACTTTCATTCCGATCGTATCGTCTTCCTTTAAAATACAATTATGCTTGATTGTCATGTCGTTAAATGATACATCGAATGAAAATACCTTCCCTTCGATTTTGGTATTTGAAATTGGCACATCGCCATTTGGTGATTTCACAACTCCGGTCAGCTTCTCTCCCTCCATCTTAAAAACGAAAGTCATTTTCATTTCACTTCCATCGGGTCCTTTCATATTCGCAACCCAGTTTCCATCAATACCTGCTGCAAAGCCAGCTGCAGCAATAAATAAAAATAAACAAACTGATAAAATTGTCTTCATTGTTTAATTATTAAAGGGTTAATAGTTACTTTTTCACTGATATCCGATAAAGCCCGGAAGCATGATGCTTTATGACAGGTGCAAATTCCTTACTGAAAATTCCTAAACGCTTGTTAGTCCAAACATCCTTTATTGTGCAATTCCCTGCAATGCCAATCTGTTCGAGGCTAACAGGTATTTTGACCGATTCTTTGTTTTCATCAATCCTGACAGCATCCTGTGCATTGAATACAGCAAGGAATTTATCACCCGTTTTTGGATCATCAGCAACCCACGCGATCAGATCGTCGTTCCTGAATAATTGCCTGTTGTTCTGACTGTATTGATTAATGTGGAGAACATCTTTGTTGGTCAGTAATGAAAGGGTAAACTCATCGTTGTCAGGCAAATTGCCACCAAACATTAAAGGAGAGCGGAAGATGGAGAAGAGCGACATCATTGTCATCTGCTCATCTTTCGAAAGTGCGCACATCCGGTTATCGCCTCTTTCGGCCCTGATACCGATCCTGCCGAGTGGAAGCATATCTGCATCTGGAAAATGTCCGTCGCCAATGTAAGGAGACCAACGGTTGCAAACTTCAAAATGCTCCTTCAGCTGTTTCCAGTTATCCCAGAAGTCGCCCACAATGCGCCACATATTGGCATGATTTTGTACATGTCCGGCATTCTCTATCGGCGTTTCACCCGGTGAGGTGCTTAAGACAATTTTGCGTCCCGTCTGATCAATAGCTTTCCGCATCATTTCGATTTCGCCCTGATGGTAAGGAATAGACAGGTCATCTATTTTTATAAAATCGAGCCCCCACGAAGCATAAAGATTAAAAAGGGAATTGTAATAAGCCTGTGCACCTTCTTTCCCTGCAACAACTGTGTACATGTCTTTCAACCATGGGCATTGCAATTCAGTGCTGTAGATATCTTGCGCCCGGGCTTTGCTTCCAAGGATTGGGGTATTTTTTTTGACGGCTTCCATCGGAATACCGCGCATCATGTGAATACCAAATTTTAGTCCTTTGCCATGTATATAATCAGCCAGCGCTTTGAATCCTTTGCCATTGGCAGACGATGGGAATTTCAATGGACTCGGCTGTAAACGCCCGTATTCATCCATTACATAAATGGCATCTTTCTCGTTATAACCATGCGCTTTATCATTCTCGACATACCAGCGGATATCAACCACAATATATTCCCATCCCGACTTTTTTAAATATTTTGCCATATAGTCGGCATTGGCTTTTACTTCGCTTTCGGTAACAGTCGGGCCAAAACAATCCCAGCTGTTCCAACCCATTGCAGGAGTCGGAGCCCATTTCAGAAAGGCCAGACTGTCGGACTGAAGCTTGGACTGGGCATTTGAAAACCCGGCGATTAAAAACAAGCAAATTACAAGAAATGGTCTTCTCATCGTTGTTTGGTTATAGATATTGAAACTACCCCTCAAAGCTCAAGATTAAATACCAAAGTACCAATAGCAATCGTAGTTTATGCTTAACGCAAAGCTTTGCAATTGGGGAAAGCTGTTGTCAAACATGT
>JANXZJ010000050.1 GCA_025355585.1 Mariniphaga sp.
TATTTGGTTATTTTGATTGAAGGAATAAAACCTGAAAGGTAAAACTGTTTTTGGATTGTAACTCTGTTGTTTAAGAGAATAGGCAATAGAATGTTTTAATTTGTGTCATTAAACCAATTTTTACAAATGCATAAACTATTAGTCGGCCTGTTGTTTACAGTGCTCATTTCATTTTTATCGTGTGGCGGGGAAAATGAAAAAGCCAAAGTTGGCGAAAAAGCTCCAAAAGTTTCGCTTACCGTTGATGGATCGGTGGTAACATTGTCATCAAAAGATATATCGTATGCTTATACCGGTTCCCTGCTTGCAAACGAGGAGATTGATATTCGGCCTGAGATTTCAGCCAAGGTGACTAAAATTCTTTTTCAGGAGGGGACTAAAGTGAACAAAGGGCAACTTTTGGTAAAGATGTTTGATGCTGATTTACAGGCACAATTAAAAAAAAGCAAGTTGCAGATTGAATTGAAAGCTAAAGAATTTGAACGTAAAAAAGAGTTGATAAAACTGAACGGTATTAGCAAAGAGGAGTATGAAATATCCGAAAATGGATTGAATACCCTGATTGCCGAGGAGGATTTGTTGAAGGCACAGATTTCTAAAACAGAACTTACCGCTCCGTTTAATGGTATTGTAGGGTTGCGAATGGTTAGCGAAGGGGCTTTTGTCACCACAACCACTGTTATAACTTCTCTGCAACAGATAGATCCAATCAAGATTGAGTTCTCTGTACCTGAAAAATACAAAGCAAATCTCCTTGATAATATGGAGATTAAATTTACTGTGGAAGGGATAGATCGTGTTTATTCTGCCAGAATCTATGCGCTTGAATCGAAAATTGATGCGGCAACCCGTTCAATACGGATAAGGGCATTAGCTCCAAATCCCGACAGGAGTTTATTTCCAGGTTCTTTTGTTTCTATAAAATTAAATTTATTCCCAGAGAAATCGTCAATATTTATAACTGCCCGGGCGATTGTTCCTTTAATTGATGGTGAGCAAATATTTGTAGTAAAAAATGGTAAAGTTGCTCCTGTAAAAGTTACCACAGGTATTCGAACCGATACTGAAGTTGAAATAGTGAAAGGACTTCAGGAGAATGATACTCTGATTACCAGTGGCTTGCTTCAAGTTAAAGAAGGTATGCCGGTTAAGGTAAGAATTGCCAAATAATCATCCGATCACATAAATTTAAATAAATGAACATTGCTTCTTTTAGCATCAAGCGACCAGTCTTTGCATCGGTTTTATCTATTACAATCATCCTGTTTGGACTTGTTGGATTTAATATGCTTGGACTTAGGGAGTTTCCAAGTGTTGATCCACCAATAGTTACGGTTTCTACCTCTTATGTAGGGGCAAATGCTGATGTAATTTCCACACAAATTACCGAGATTCTTGAGGAATCAATCAATGGGATTGCCGGAATCAGGACGCTTACATCTTCGAGTGCCGATGGCCGAAGCAATATTTCAGTTGAGTTTAATATTGGCGAAGATATGGAAGCTGCGGCGAATGATGTTCGCGACAGGGTTTCACGGGTTATAAGACAGTTACCACAAGATTGCGATCCCCCGGTAGTTGTAAAAACTGATGCGGATGCAGATGCTATTTTAGTTCTTGGTATTCAGAGTGATAGTCGAAGTTTGCTAGATCTTACTGATTTAGGAATAAATGTTTTTAAGGAACGGTTGCAAACAATTCCAGGTGTAAGCAACATCAGTTTTTACGGAGAGAAAAAATACGCGATGCGGCTTCAACTCGATCCCGAGCGGTTGACTGCATTTCAGATCTCACCAAGTGATGTCAAGGAAGCTTTGGTGCGCGAGAATGTAGAATTGCCTTCCGGAAGAATTGAGGGTTATGAAAGAGAATTGACAATCAGAACATTAGGACGACTCACCACGGAGGAAGATTTCAATAATCTGTTAATTAAGGAGGTGAATGGTGCAGTTGTCCGTCTCAAAGATATAGGTGTAGCACATCTTGATGCTGAAAATCAAAGGAATGCCAACAGGGGAAACGGAAGTATTCTGCAAATAGCGCTTGCTATACAGCCTCAGCCTGGCTCAAACCATGTTGCAATTGCAGATGAATTTTATAAGCGTGTTGAGCAATTAAAAAAGGAAGTTCCGTCTGATATAAAAACAATTATCATTAGCGACAATTCGGTAAATATCCGGAAAGGAATCAAAGAGGTTGAAGAAACGATATTTTTTGCCTTTGCACTCGTAGTTTTGGTAATTTTTATTTTTCTGAGGGAGTGGCGTACAACCCTTATTCCCGTTCTTGCCATCCCAATCTCACTTATCGGAACTTTCTTTTTGATGTATATCTCAGGTTTTACAATCAACTTGCTAACATTGCTTGGAGTCGTGCTGGCTACGGGACTCGTCGTTGATGATGCGATAGTTGTGCTTGAGAATATTTACAAGAAAATTGAAGCCGGTGAAAACCCTGTTGTGGCTGGTCACAAAGGATCGGAAGAGATTATATTTGCAATTATTTCAACTACAATAACCTTGGCGGCAGTTTTTCTCCCCATCATCTTTTTGGGAGGATTGACCGGAAGGCTTTTCAGGGAATTTGCAGTAACCGTTGCAGGCTCTGTTATTATATCCGCTTTCGTTTCCCTTACATTGACACCAATGATGTGCTCACGAATGTTGAAAAAATCGACATCAGAAAGTAAGTTATTCCATTGGAGTGAAAGGCAATTCGAACGAATGAACGACGGATACAACCGCTGGCTTCGAACATTTATTCTCCATAAATGGATTTCGTTTTTAGTAATGGGTTTTTCACTTGTAATTATATTTTGGGTTGGTTCAAAGATTCCTACCGAGTTGGCTCCGATGGAAGATAAAAGCCGGGTAAGAGTTAGTATAACTGCTCCTGAAGGTACGGCATTTGAGGCAATGGATCAGTATGTTAAAGAAATCTCGCAATTTTTGGATACGATACCTGAAAAGGCAACGATCATGACAGTTTCGGGGACAGGTGGAGGTTCTAATGGTGGAATGTCAAGAATTTCGCTCGTACCACCTGCAGAGCGGAAACGTAGCCAGCAGGAAATAACAGATTATATCAACGGCTACCTCAAAAAAATGAATTTTGCCCGCGCTTATGCAACACAGGAACAGACCATTGCAACAACAAGAAGGGGTGCAGGGTTACCAGTTCAGTTTGTAATTCTGGCACCGGATTTTGCATCGTTGAAATTAGCTTTACCAAAATTTGTCGAGAAAGCGCAAGAGAGCAAAGCTTTTCAACTTGTCGATGTCGATCTGAAATTTAACAAGCCTGAACTAAGGGTGGAGATCGATCGCGACAGGGCAAAAGCGATGGGCGTCTCGGTAAGGGATGTTGCAGAGAATTTGTCATTGTATTTCAGTCAGCAGCGATACGGTTATTTTATTCTGCGGGATAAACAATATCAGGTGATTGGTGAAGCGACCAGGGTTAACCGAAACGATCCCCGTGATCTTTCTTCAATTTATATCCGAAATTCAGCTGGAAAACTGATTCAGCTCGATAATGTATTGCGTCTCTCGAACCAAAGTAATCCGCCCCAAATTTACCGGTTTAACAGGTATGTGTCTGCTACTGTTTCGGCTCAACCGGCTGAAGGTGTTGCGCTGGGAGACGGAATTGAAGAAATGCGTAAAATTGGTAAAGAAGTATTAGGGGAGAGTTTTGCTACTACATTGGCCGGAACTTCGAGGGATTTAGCCGAAAGTAGCAGCAGCTTGCTTAATGCTCTTATTTTCACGCTCGTATTGATCTATCTCGTTCTGGCAGCTCAGTTTGAGAGTTACCGCGATCCTCTGGTTGTGATGTTTACAGTTCCTCTGGCAATGGCTGGAGCGATGCTATCGCTTTATTTCTTTAATCAAACGTTGAACATCTTCAGTGAGATTGGGATTATCGTATTGATCGGTATTGTAACGAAAAATGGTATTTTGATTGTTGAATTTGCGAATCAGAAAAAGGAGATGGGTTTGTCTTTGAAGGAAGCAGTTCTCGAAGCGGCAACATTACGTTTACGCCCTATTTTAATGACAAGTCTGGCGACGGCACTCGGCGCACTACCTATTGCACTTGCGCTTGGAGCTGCTGCGAAAAGCAGGGTTCCAATGGGAATCACCATTATTGGGGGGTTAATGTTTTCGTTGATTCTGACTTTATTCGTGATTCCTACACTTTATACGCTCATCTCGGGAAAGAAGAAAATAGTTAATGAGGAAGAATTAAAGTTGAACCTTGAAAAAAATTGATAAATACTGTATTTCTAATCAACAATGTTCTAAAAATGAGAGTTATAGTTATAGGTGTTGTTTTGTTGTTCCTACAGTCTGTTCAAACCCGAAGTCAAACAAATGTAATGACTTTGGAGGATGCAGTCACAATTGGGCTTAACAACAATTTTTCGATCCGGATATCAAAGAATGACAATGAAATATCGAAGAATAATAATACAATTGGAAATGCCGGATTTCTACCGCAAATAGGGGTTAGTGGTTCTGAAAGCAAGAGTGTATTAACAACTAAATCCACTACAACTAATGGCGTGGTTTCCAAAAGTAATAATAACGGAACTACCATGCTAAGCCTTGGAGCTTCGCTTGATTGGAAGCTCTTCGATGGGTTTAAAATGTTTATTCAAAAAGATAAACTTGGCTTGCTTCAAAAGCAAGGTGAAACATCAGCAAGAGTGACTGTGGAAAATATTCTTTCAGAAATAATTGTTACATACTACTCTATTATTCAGAATAAAAACAGATTAAGAGTATTGCAGGATGCTATCGATTTCTCGAATCGGCGACGCGAATTGATCATGCGAAAGTATCAGATTGGATCAGCATCCGAACTTGCCTATTTGCAATCTGTTATTGATTTGAATGCTGATAGTGCCGCCTTTTTGCGACAACAAGTAACGCTTAAGAATGCCAAGGCAGGTCTGAATTATTTGCTCGTGACCGAACCGACATCAGACTTTGAAGTGAGCGATACCATCACGTTCCTTGAGTTACCCGATTATAAAACGCTGGTTTCAACACTTCAGGGAACCAATGTTCAGATTGAATTAGCGACTCAGAATTCTTCGATTGCTGAAATGAATTATCGACTTACTCATTCACCCAAGTACCCACAGATCAACTTTTTTACCGATTATAATTTTAACCGTTCCAAATATGATTTTGGAAATACCACTTTGAATAAAAATTACGGACCAGTGTTTGGATTAGGCATTTCCTATTCTATATTTGATGGGTTTAATAGGCGCCGGAATTCAGCGAATGCACTGATACAACGTGAAACTACTGATATTCAGCTTCAACAGGTTACGAAGGAGATTGAATCCCAGATTTTTCAGCTTTATAATAATTATCAGAATAATCTTAAACTGGTTAAATTTGAAGCCGAAAACGTGAAAATGTCAAAGAAAAATACTTTCATTGCATTCGAAAAGTACAGGCTGGGCGAATTGAGCGACATTGATTTGAGGCAAATTCAAATAATGCAGCTTGAGGCTGAAAATAGCCGGCTTCTTGCGCAGTTTCAGGCAAAGCAAACTGAGACAGAATTACTTCGTATTAGTGGCAAAATATTATCAAATAGATAGTTGGTGAAATTTAAAGAATTGTTTATTGAATATATCCTATTTATTCCGTAAAAAATCTGTTCCGCATATTCTCCGCGAAGCTGATCTTTTGTCAGAAAGCGGGAATAGAATGAGGCGCAATCTTAGTGTCGTAGACCTTACAGCACTGGGTGTTGCAGCTATTGTCGGAGCAGGAATTTTCAGTACCATTGGCAATGCTGCTGCCAATGGAGGTCCTGCAGTCTCTTTGTTGTTTGTTTTCACCGCTTTTGCCTGCGGGCTGTCAGCAATGTGCTATGCCGAGTTTGCTTCATCAATTCCGATTAGTGGTAGTGCATATACCTATGCTTATGCCAGTTTTGGCGAATTGGTTGCATGGATTATCGGCTGGGACTTGATTATGGAATATGCAATTGGAAATATTGCAGTAGCAATTTCGTGGTCCGGCTATTTTACTGGGCTATTAGATGGTTTGGGTCTGCATATTCCGCCCTTTCTAACCACCGACTATTTATCTGCTTCAAGGGGTTACGATCTGGCAATTCAGACATTGCAAGGAGGAACGCAGTTCAGTAAACTTGGTTTTTCACTTCAGGATGCTTACAATGCCTGGATTTCGGCTCCGGAAATTGGGCAATTTCGTCTCATTGCTGATATTCCGGCTTTGGGTATTGTCGTCTTGATCACCTGGATATGCTATGTTGGAATCAGGGAATCGAAAGTTGCCAATAACATTATGGTGTTGCTTAAAATCGGGATATTGCTTTTAGTGATTGGTGTTGGTGCCTTTTACGTGAATCCTGACAATTGGCATCCATTTGCACCAAATGGAATTACCGGTGTTCTCAAAGGGGTGTCAGGTGTCTTTTTTGCCTATATCGGGTTTGATGCCATCTCTACAACAGCCGAAGAGTGTAACAATCCCCGTCGTGATATACCTATCTCGATGTTTCTGGCTTTAATAATAACAACAATTCTATATGTAGCTGTAAGTTTAGTTCTTACAGGGATGGTTTCTTCCAATGAATTAGGCGTTGCTGATCCGCTTGCTTTTGTTTTTGAACGGCTGAACCTTCACCAGCTATCTGGGATTATCGCTTTAAGTGCAGTGATTGCAATGGCGAGTGTATTATTGGTTTTCCAATTGGGTCAGCCTCGTATATGGATGAGCATGAGTCGTGATGGTCTTCTTCCCAAAATTTTTGGCAAGTTACATCCGAAATATAGGACTCCTGCATTTTCAACAATTGTGACAGGTATTCTTGTGGCAGTTCCTGCACTTTTTATGAATCTGACAGAAGTGACAGATCTTACGAGTATAGGAACCCTATTCGCATTTATCCTTGTATCAGGAGGAATTCTTGTATTAAATCCACTGGGGAAACGGGATACTAACGAGAAAGGGTTCAAAGTACCCTACCTTAACAGCAGGTACTTTTTAATACCTATATGGATGTTTGTCTTTTTGCTTTTCTTCTTATCCGGTAAGGGAAATATCACAAATAATAATTTGTATACCAGTGCTTTAAATGATTTTTTAGATTCTTACCATTTAATTCCATATTCGGTATTTATCCTCGTGTCAATAGTGGTTTCGTTTTATGCGATCCGGTTGAAATGGTCCTTGATCCCAGTTCTCGGACTTTTGACTAATTTATATCTAATGAGTGAGTTAGGAATTACAAACTGGATGCGTTTTGGAATCTGGCTTGTGATTGGACTTATACTTTATTTCAGCTATGGTTCACGAAAGAGCCGTTTAAATCATCCTGATCTGGTTGATTTACTGACAGGAAAATAATAACCAAAAGTCCTTAGTTTTGACAGCTGCTCAATGGATTTTGAGTACGTTAATAAATATCAAAATGTTAGAGCCATACCATTTTGAGGATTTGCTTATTTGAATATTTAAATTGCGTCTATTTAAGGGTTGGGATGTATCATCAAAAATGATATTTTTGTTTGTGGTATCTATTGCCGGAAAAGTTTTCATTGATTGTTCAAATCGCTCATATATGGTTCGTCGTTTATTCCAGATTTTTCTTGTTTTTTCAATGCTTTTAATTGTATGTCAGGCTGAGGGACAATCATCGCGTGTACCTGCTGGCACAGCAAAATACAAGTATTTTCAAATTCCGGGCAGAGTGAAACTCGAAAAAGGCGACCCGTCAGGGGCAGTTGTGAGACTTATTGATCTTGATTCGAAGCAGATTGAAAAAAGTATGGCAATTCCATCATCCGGTAAATTTGACCTTGAGCTTAGTTATTTTAAAGAGTATAAACTATCCATTTCAAAGGAAGGTTACTACGACAAGGAAATTAATGTATCGACAGTTATTCCGCGAGATGTATGGGAAAAGGACAGCATATTTCCTCCTTTTTATATTGTCGTTACGCTGTATAAAAAGGTTCCTGGCACCAAATTAAGTTTTGAAGGCAAACCAATAGGCAAGGTGACATACTCTCCAAATGGGACGCTTGATAATTTCGATTCGAATGTTTTAATTGATGATCAGGCCATTCAGGACGAGATTGATACCGCCCTGAAAAATATAGACGACAAAGACTTTAACCTAAAAATGGCTGAGGCACTTGAAGCTGAGAAAAAAAATGATCTGTCTGCAGCCTACAGTCTTTATAGCGTGGCTTCAAAAATTAAACCATCGGATAAATTTGTGAAGGAGAAGCTTAAAGAGTTGGCTTCTGATTTGAAAAATCTTGGAAATGAAGCTAAAATTCAGGCTGAGTATGATCGGCTGATGGCTCTTGGTGATGCCAATGTCAACGGCCTTAAGTATGGCGAAGCTATTCAGTACTATAAGGGTGCATTAAAAGTAAAGGCTAACGATTCAGTCGCAATAGCAAAGATTGCCGATGCCGAAAAACAGCTTGCTTTAGCTGGCGAAAAATCAAAGAAAGATGCTGAATTTAACCGTTTGATTGCAGCCGGAGATGCCAATGTCAATCAATCAAAGTATTCTGATGCTATCAATAGCTTTAAACAGGCGCTCGACATCAGGCCAGCTGATTCAATTGCCCTTGCACGGATTACCGATGCCGAAAAACAGCTAGCCTTTGCTGGTGATAAAGCAAAGAAAGATGCTGAGTTTAGTCGTTTAATAGCAACAGGTGATGCCAATGTCATTCAGTCAAAATACAGTGATGCAATTATCAATTTTAAGTCAGCGCTTGACATTAAACCAAATAATTCAATTGTCCTTGCACGGATTGCCGATGCCGAAAAAC
>JANXZJ010000141.1 GCA_025355585.1 Mariniphaga sp.
AAAGTATTAGCCTATGATGAGATAGCAAACCAAACTAAGAAAAATGAAGAAAGGAAGTGCGCCAACACCTCCTTCCCCATTACCCGATTAAAGGCAGATTAATTCTTGTTACAAATTAAATCATTCAAATTTATGAAAAAATTTATGAATCACTTGTGCTCGTTGTACGCCGGGCACAAAAAAACACTCCTTGTGATGCGAAATACCCTATTTATTCTTTTAATCAGTGCATTCCAGTCGCTGGCATTGGGTGGATATGCACAGAACACGCTCCTTTCGCTCGACGTGAAAAACTCGACTGTGAAAGAGGTCCTTCAACAGATCGAGCAGAAAAGTGAATTCTACTTTCTGTACAATAGTGAGCTAGTCGATGTTCAGCGAAAAATTGATATATCTGTTAACAATGAAAGCATTAATGAGATACTGAACAAAGTTTTTAGTGATGGTACGGTCGATATTTTGGTTCGGGACAGGCACATCATTCTCACAACTGCCGGGGAATCCGTATCCCAGCAAAACCGGAGAATTTCCGGTAAAGTGACCGATTCAAACGGAGTTACACTTCCCGGTGTATCTGTTGTCGTAAAAGGGACTATGACAGGTATGATCACCGATGCCAATGGTAATTATTCACTGGCCAATATTCCTGAAAATGCAATTTTGCAATTTTCCTTTGTGGGCTTGAAAATGCTTGAAGTTCCGGTTGGGGGCAAAACTGTGATTAGCGTGGTAATGGCAGAAGAAACAGTTGGCATTGAAGAGGTTGTTGCCGTGGGATATGGAACTCAGAAGAAAGGAAACCTGACGGGTTCTATTGCCAGTGTAAAATCAGAGAAAATGACTATTGCCCCAACATCCAGTACTTCGAATGCCCTGGTAGGGCGTTTACCTGGGCTTGTAGCCAAGCAAAGTAGTGGTATGCCGGGATATGATGCTGCAGAACTCAATATCCGTGGATTTGGGGGAGCATTGGTCATTGTGGATGGGATCGAATCGAGTCTCAATAATATTGATGCCAATCAGATTGAGTCTGTTTCTATTCTTAAGGATGGGGCGGCTTCTATTTATGGAGCACGTGCAGGGAACGGTGTTATTCTGGTTACGACGAAACGTGGCCAAAGTCAAAAACCGACAATCACTCTTAATTCTTCTTACTCGCTGCAAGGGGTCACCAAAATTCTTAAGCCGGCGGGTTCGGGACAACGATCTGAAATGGAACGTGAAGCATGGATAGAGTCTGGAAAACCGGAAGGAACCGCACCATGGAGTGCCGATCAGGTAGCCAAATTTTATGCCGGGAATGACCCTGCATACCCCAATACGGACTGGTACAACTATACGTTCCGTAATTGGGCTCCCCAGCAGAATCACAATCTGTCAATACGCGGAGGAAGCGAAAAAATTAGTTATTATGGTTTTTTTGGTTACACCGATCAGGAAACTATGATTAAAAAAAATGGTGGTGATTATTCCCGATATAATATCCAGTCGAACATTGATGCCTCTGTTACAAAAAATCTTAAAATGTCAATTGACTTATCAATGGCATTTGAAAACCGCCATTTCCCAGTCAGGGGATTGAATAACGGTGGTTATTTTTGGCAGGATTATTACAGCACCAAACCCTGGTATCCATCAACATTACCTGATCCAACTAAAGTTGCATGGGGAGGTATTGATGTGGGAAGTGTCGCCACTGTTTCCAATATTGATTTAATGGGATATAACCTTGACAAAAGACAAAATTTTAGGGGAACTATTTCATTTACCTATGACTTCGAGAAAATTCCAGGCCTTAAGGCAAAAGCTTTTGTAAATTACTCCGATAATTTGGGCTACACTAAATCTTTCAGTAAACCTATTAAGTTTTACACTTATAATCCTGCAAATCAGACGTATAATGATGCTGCAAGTTTTAATCAGAGTAATCTTAGCGAAGGTTTTGGTAAATCGAATGTGCTTACCCAACAGTATTCTTTAAATTATGACCATACATATAATAAAATTCACCGGGTTTCGGCACTAGCTCTATTTGAAGGAATTGATTATCACTCCAACAGTCTGAGTGCATTTCGATCGAATCTTTTAACACCAGCAATTGATCAAATGTTTATAGGCAGCACTACGGGGATGGGCAACAATGGCTCAGCCAGTGAGATGGGGCGTGTAAGTTATGTCGGAAGATTAAACTATAGTTATAAAGATCGTTATTTGTTGGAGACAATCATGCGTGCTGATGCTTCGGCCAAGTTCCCGAAAGAAAACCGATGGGGGTATTTCCCAAGCGTATCTTTGGGTTGGGTAATCTCACAGGAAAACTTCATGAAAGGAATAATTGCACTGGATAATTTGAAATTGCGAACCAGTTATGGACAATCGGGGAACGATGCAGTGGGAAATTTCCAATACTTATCTGGTTATTCACTAAGAGGATCTGCAATTTTAGATGATGCTGGTCAACCTGGCATATATATTACTGGCTTGGCCAATCCTCTGTTGACCTGGGAAAAATTGATCATTTACAATGCCGGTCTTGATTTTTCTTTCTTGAATAAAAAAATTTATGGGACCGGTGATGCATTTTATCGTGAAAGAAATGGAATTCCTGCTACTCGCATTACATCGTTACCATCCACTTTTGGGTCGTCACTTCCACCCGAAAACCTAAATAGTTTAAATGACCGTGGTTTTGAATTGGTTTTGGGAACCAGCAAAACCACTGGAGATTTTACTTATGATATCAATGGAAATATTTCCTGGTCGCGTTCCAAATGGAACTATTTTGAGGAACCCGATTATACCGATCCTGAACAGAAAAGAATCAATCAACATTCAGGGCAATGGACTGATCGTACAATGGGATATGTATCAGATGGTTTATTCACCAATCAGGCTGAAATTACTGCTCTTGATTATGTTTATTCTGATTTGGGCGGAAACTCATCGCTCCGACCCGGTGATGTGAAATACAAAGATTTGAATGGAGATAAAAAACTGGATTGGAAAGACCAGAAAGATATCGGAAAAGGGACTATGCCCCACTGGATGTACGGAATGAGCTTTTTGTTGAAATATAAGGATTTTGACTTTAACGGGTTGTTCCAGGGCGCTTTCGGATACAATACCTATATTAATTTGCAGCAGTATCCGAATAGCGTAGAATATGATTTGCGTTGGACGGAGAAAGATAATAATACCAATGCTTTGGTTCCTCGTCTGGGAGGAGCAGGTACTAATTTTTATACCTCCGATTACCGATATAAATCAACATCATACCTGCGTTTAAAAACAGCCTCATTCGGCTACGAAGTGCCTAAATATCTGCTTGATAAAGCCGGAATTAGCAAACTTAGGGTTTATGTTGCGGGAACCAATTTATTGACTTTAAGTAAACTCAATAAATATGGGGTTGATCCAGAAACTCCGTCAGGATCCATCATGGTTTATCCACAACAACGTACAATTAGTTTAGGTTTGAATATGTCATTTTAACAGTAAATCAAATCATTGAAAGTTATGAAAAAAGTAATATATTTATTATTAATGGTTTTCCTGGTTGTTACTTCTTGCCAGGATAATATTTTAGATAAACAGCCCAAGGATATCATTACTGAGGCTACTGTTTGGAGTGATCCTACACTAATCGATGCATTTTTAACCATGCAATACAGTTTAACTACTGTTATGGAAAACGAAACGGGTGCTTATATTGAAGGTTGGTATGCAGGTTCTCCGGTAGATGGAGCGTGGGATATTTACCAAAGCGAGCATGGTTATGGTCCATTGGCAATCAACAACATTGCCGATGAAGGAAAAGGTGGATGGGAAATCATCGCAACCTCCGGTTATAAGGCGGGAGGATTGAACAGCAATGGAGGACTTTTAGAATGGTGGGAATATCCCTATTACATTATCCGAAATTTGAATCAGTTTATTGAACGGGTTCCCAATTCGCCTATTGATGCTGCTCTTGTAAAAAAGAAAGTGGCTGAAGCCCGCTTTTTGAGAGCTTTTAACTATTTCTCGATGGTGAAGCGCTACGGTGGCGTTCCATTAATTACGAAAGAACAACAATTGGATGATCCGAAAGAAGAACTGTATCCAGCACGAAATTCGGAACAGGAAATCTATGATTTTATTATTTCTGAAATAGATGCAATTGCAAATGACCTTCCTGTAAATCAGACCATCGGACGCCCGTCAAAGTGGGCTGCATTAACCTTAAAATCGCGTGCTGCACTTTATGCGGGTAGTATTGCTCAATTTGGTGCTGTTCAGCTAAATGGCAAACTGGGAATTGCCCAAAGTCAGTCAGCTTCCTATTACCAAAAAGCTTATGATGCATCCCTACAGGTCATTAATTCAGGGGTTTATCAGTTATACAACAACGATGCGGATAAAGTGAAGAACTTCAGAAACATTTTTATGGTAAAGAAAAACAGCGAAGTGATCTTTGCAAAACAGCATAATTTTGTTGATGCAATGGGTGGTGGCGGCGCTACGTGGGGTTACGATTTTGTTCAACGACCAAAACCGCACGCCTGGAATGCAGGTATGGGGAACGAACCCTACCTGGAAATGGCCGAAGAATTTGAATATAAAGATGGCACTTCAGGAAAACTGGACCGTACAGTCATTCAAAATAAACTTTGGAGCATCGATGAATTATGGGGGAAAAAGGATCCCCGGTTCTTTGCTACACTTTACACGATGGAAACCCCCTGGAGAGGCGGAATGGTTGACTTTCACAAAGGACTAATAACACCCGATGGAAAGATTTTGGATAGTGGATCAGATGCTTATCAAGGTGTTGCCGCATGGGGTAATCAGAGTATGGGGGGCGGAGGAGATTTCGGAACCGGATTTGGAGTGATGAAATTACTGGATGAACAAGTTGGTATTGGTGCTGTATGGTCGAATTCGGGTACGGATTACATTGTATTCAGGTATGCTGAAGTGTTGTTGAATTGGGCTGAAGCAGCTTTTGAATTGGGCAAATCAAGCGATGCGCTCAATGCGGTTAATCAGATCAGATCCAGGGCCGGAATTGCGGCATTGACCTCCGTAAATCGTGAAAAAATTCGTCATGAGCGCAAAGTTGAATTGGCTTTTGAGGGGCATCGCTACTGGGATTTACGTCGGTGGAGAACAGCCAAAACCTCATTAACAGGTACATTTTCCGGATTACGTTATATCCTTGACTATACGACACGAAAATACAAATTGCAAGTGCTTGATAATATCGATGGAAGACCTGCAATGTTTAATGATCAAAACTACTATTTCCCGATCAGTTTGAAAAGAACTGGTGCCAACAAAAACCTTGTTGAAAATCCGGGATATTAATTACTTGTAATTCAATAAAAATCCCGAATAGCACCTGTTATTCGGGATTTCTCCAATTGTCTGAACTCAGTTGTGTCAGATGTGGCATCATCCTTCATTTTACTGCGGTAACTAAAACATACTTACTGATTTTTCCAAGTTTCGTAAAATAAAGTAAAACAAAAAAACACCGACAAGATGATAACTAAAAATCCATGGGGCTCAAATGTCCAAAGAATGCTTGAATTAATAGTATTGCTCTTCAATATAGTTACTAACCTGAAGTATATAACCTCATGAGAATAACTGAAAAGTCACAAAAATTACAACGGCTAATGCCGATGCTACATGAATATAGTCCGATAAGACGAAGTCGCATTTGGACTATCCTGAATGTGCAATCGGTATTACTGGTGATTCTGCTCCTGGCCGGAAAGATAGGCCAGGCGCAAGCTGTTCCACTTAAATCGTTTGAAAATCAAAAAGATTATTCATACATGTGGTGGACAAATACGATTAAGACTGGAAATAAGATATTCTCAATAAAAACAAGTCGATACGCACTTTCTTTTGATTATCAAAATCTTGCATTAACGAGTTTAATTTTCAATAAGGCGCAAGCTTCAGAAGATTTTGTGCTGAGAGAGACGAATGCCCAATCTTTCCCTACAAATAATCCGTGTCAAATAAGTTTTGGTATGGAAACCGAAGGCGGCATGTACTGGTGTACTTCATCCTCTGGAAATATTGATGATTGTCAGTTAATTGAGACCGGAAAATATTTTCAAAGAAGGTTTATCAATAAGCTTCCTGATTTAATTGGTTGCGATGTTTATAACAGTGGATTAGAAATTTCTTCCTGGCCCGATCGCTTATCATTTATACTCAGGATAACACCAACCAGCGATTTGCAAAATAGGGGACTGGAATTTGATTTTGCTATACCTTCAGCATACAGTGTGTTTCTTGAGAAAGGCGATGTGAAGGCTTTTAAAAATCCTGCGGATGGAAGTGGTTTCATCGTATTAAAGTCTGCAAACGCAACAAGTATAGCGGTCGACGGCAATACCGTTAAGGTGAAATTGGGGAAAAGTGCCTTATGGTCAGCGGGAAAACAAATAAACGCAGGTTTAATCATATATCCGGTTATTGCCAATATTGAATCAAAACTAGCGGAAATTGAAGATCAAGAGAACAAACCCGTCACCCTGACAGCGCAACAAATTTCGCCAACCGTCCAAAACATTGACGTTGAGTACGATCAGGATCATGGCTGGCATCACATCGCTTTACGAAACGATGAAAATACTGCTGGTTATTCTGGATCAAGTAATGGCCGTATTGAACGTGTAAAACTTGTTTTTGACAATACGTCATCGGTAGATAAGAGTGTGAGATTAAATTTCGCGAAAGGTCGCTTATCAAAAAATGGGAGTAATGTTTTTGGTGTTATAGGAATATCTGCCGTTTTGCGCAACATGAACGGTGATCCGATAGGCATACCCATTCAGCTATCAAAAAACTGGCATACTTCAACAAGTCCTGATGTAATTACTCAGCCTTTCAGAGGAACATGGTTTCACGGTCTGTGCATGCTGACCATTCCGGCGAACACCAAATTAGAGCTTGAATATACCAGTGTAAATGCGTTATGGGGAAGTATTCCTGCGGCATCACACGCCCAGCTTTGTCTGGTTGGATGGGGTAGTAATCAGCAGTGGGACGAATCGGCCATTGGTTCCTGGGGCGAAAGCATTACCTATGAACCTGATCTTATCCAGGCCGGAGCTCCGGTTTTAGATTATCGCCCTCTTATGGTTAAGACTATTTCCGGACAGAAATGGGGTTGGACAGGAAACATGGGTGGCGCCGACTTTTTCAATTATACAAAAACGAACGGAACACGCGCTTGGCACAGCCGGATGAGGACTCAATATAAACGTTACAGTCCAAACTTAACCGAAGTTACTTATGCCGGTACAATGGATGACAATTCGATGGATTTTGAATATACCGCATCAATTGGCCGTTCTGATGACATTACACGAGGAATTTATCACATTAAACTAAACGTGCTGAATACGACCACGTTTAAAGATTTTGTTTTCTTTCAGGCTGCTACACCTACTTATCATTATACCAAATCGAATACATTGGCCTGGGGTAATGAAACCGGACTAAAAAAGCAATGGAGTGCCAGTATTGGCGGAGCTTCACGGTACATTACATCAAAAGAAGTGGCCGAAGGGAAAATACCGTGGTTTTCATTCACCGATTCTCAATTTGCTGTTGAACAACCTGATTTTAGGCCTGCTAATCGTGGATTTGTAATTCGAAGCTGGAAAGCCAGAATAAACGGGAAAGATAATATTTCTCCATCATTTGCAGAATATAATGCAATTGGTGGAAATGGCGAGCTAAGTAGTTTGATAAACATTACTCCACCTGCCGATTGCACGTCTTTTCAGGCTGGCGACTATATTGAAGCAGAAATTGAAATGTTTCAAATACCTAAAAGCGCAGACGATTATTATGGGCCAAACCAAAATTTAATTGCGGCATTATCAAAGAAGGCAAATACCTGGGAAATGGTTTACAGAGAAGCTATTGGTAATGATTTGGATGTTGTTGTATCTTCGGGTGGTTCGCTAACTGCCAATTACCCCATAAAGATAAATTCAACCGGTAATTCAGTTTCTTTCTCGGTAACCGGTGGACGAGGCTATGTACCGCTAACAATCACAAATGTTGAAAATTTCCAATCGCCTGTTTTATATCAGAAAGTAAGTGGAAGCTGGCAAAAAATAGATCAGTCAGTTTATGGAAATGATTTTTGGCAAACAGATTTTAATGTGTCAACAGGGAAATGGGATATAACATACAATGTGAATCTTGATTCGCCGAACGATGTCAGACAGACTCTTGAATTTGGGTTTGGAGACGTTGCGGTAATCACAAATATCAGTACACTCCTGCAAAAAATTGAACCTGGCCTGAACGTTTATCCCAATCCAACTGAGAGTGGTAGTTTTAGAATTGAACTTGAAAATATGAATTATCCCGGTCAAACTAAAGTTAAAATCTTTGATATGCAGGGC
>JANXZJ010000150.1 GCA_025355585.1 Mariniphaga sp.
TACGACCGTGAAGCGCTGGAATCAAGGAAAGAATTTAAACCTGCAACCAACGCTGTTGATATGGCTGCAGCCATGGGAATTGAACTTTTAACCGAAGAGCAATACCGGGAGTTGCAGAAACTTGGCAACTTCGATATGAAAACATCGAGCTGGGTGAAAACTCCAGCGGAGATCAGGAAACTTGGTGGTGCGCTCTATTGTGATCGTCGTTACGACCATGTCTTTGTATATCATAATGGTGCCGAATCTTACTATGCTGTAAGAGGGTTCCGTGGCTTGCTAAGAATTTAACTATTGCCCTGCGATACCCTCATTTAACCTGATAACTAAACTATGAATTCTACAAATAAGGAGTTATACCAGCGCAATCTTATTGACGATCGGCAATACCAGTTGCTCGAGGCGATACGAACAAAAAAGATTGTTTCATTGTACTACGAACTTCGGTTAATGCTCTACCTGGGCATTATGCTTTTTACGGGAGGTGTTGGATATTTTGCATATCAAAACATTGGCTACATGGGTCACCTGATAGCGATGTTTGGTATTGGCGCTGCCATTATTGTCGGATGCTATTTTATCAGGAAGTTTGCAAAACCGTATTCACCCACTGAAGTAACAGTTAGCCTGGTCTACTTCGACTATATACTGCTTCTTGTTTCCCTGCTCATTATTTCATTATTCGCCTATGTGCAGGTCTATTTCGACCTCGTTGAATTGCTGCTAAACTGGACTTCCTTTATCAGCGCTGCTATCTTCCTGTTTATGGCTTACCGATATGACAACAGGGCCTTGTTGGCAATGGCCATTACTGCGTTTGCTGCAGCAGTCGGACTGAGTATATCGCCTGTCAACTGGGCAAAAGGGACCTGGCAACTATCGTCCAATCTGTACACTACAAGTATTATGCTGGGTGCATCACTCACCGTTATCGGACAGGTTTCGCAGTACAAAAACTTAAAGAAGCACTTTCGGTTTACCTACCAGAATTTTGGTCTGCTTCTTTATTTTATTGGCTGCATATCTGCCATGTTCGACAGCGATTATGAATTGTCGTATGCATTTCTCACTCTTGTGTCTGCCGGAATTTTAACCTGGTATGCCTGGGTTCACAAGGAATTCTTGTTTTTTATCTACTCCAACATTGCCGTATACATCGCTTTTACCTTTTTGGCGTTTAAGGCGGTGAATCAATTGGGTGGCGATTACGTTGTATTTATCTACTATTTCCCGTTTACCTGTATCGCTTATCTGTTGCTGTTATTTACCAGGAAATCACACTTTGCTCATGAATAAATCAATTATTGCCTATAATATCCCCGAATTAGAGAAGAAGAATGTCCTTTCTGAAGCTCAGAATTTATTCAAAAGTAACGTGTTGAATGAGGAACAATGGGGTAAAATTCAGGTGGAGTTTGCAACCAATCTATACACGCCCTCTTTCACGATGCGGGTACTGCTTTTTATTGTTTCGCTGATTGGAATGTCTACGATCATGGGACCGGTTGGTTTAATAGTTGGTGATATCGGAGATACAGGATACCGGTTTCTTTCATTTCTGCTGGGAATTTCGTTACTCCTGTTCACCGAAAAGAAATTGATAAAAGACAAATCTCACTATAAATCAGGTGTAACAGAAGCCGGGATCTATGCAGGACTATCGTTTATCGCTTTTGCACTGTTGGGTTCTCAATCACACAGTTTGCTCGTTTATCCATGCGTCGGTTTTCTGCTTGCGGCATTTGCCGCTATCAGGTATCTCAATTTAACAGCGCTGGTTTTAACGATCGGCTTTTTTGGTTGGATGTTGTTCCAGTTACTATCCAATATCGGAGGTGTCGCACAGGCGTTGATGCCCTTTATCTTTATGTCTGCGTTTGGTTTGATCTATTGGGGCAGTAAAAAAGTCAGGGTGAAATTATCAGCTGAGTTTTTAAACGACCAGTTCATCATCCTGCAAACCATTTCACTTGTATTATTTTACCTGGCAGGCAATTACTTTGTGGTGCGCGAATTAAGCATTAAGATGCTTGGTCTTACCCTATCCGAACGCCAGGATATCCCTTTTGCATTTGTATTTTATGGCCTTACAGCGCTGGTTCCCATTGGAACCATTTATTGGGGAATAAAACACAAATCAACCTTATTGATCCGCGTGGCCTTATTGACCATTGCCCTAAGCATCATCACGTTTAAATATTATTTTAGCCTGGGAATGCCGGTTCTTACGGTAACGGTAGCGGGAGCTATCTTAATAATTGTTGCATTGATATCATTCAATTATCTGAAACAGGTACGCAATGGCTATACGCGCGAAAAGCTGCTCAATAACAAATGGAGTTCACCCGATATCATGGCAATTGTTGCATCGCAAACGTTAGGCGGAAATACCAATAACGGTACCACAAGTGAGGAACTTCAATTCGGAGGAGGTAAGTTTGGTGGTGCAGGGGCCGGTGGAAACTGGTAATTATATACCCCATCGTTACAAACGGAAAGAAACCGGAATGTACCTTGTTCACGAGGACTGACAACAATTGAAATTCCTTATTAATTGTTAATTAAACCTTTAAAAATTAAAACCTCACGATATCTTCATTGTATTGCGACTACTTTTGATCCGTAAACAGTATTTAAATATTATCAGGTATGAAAAAGTTAGTACTCGCATTAAGCTTGTTATTTGTATTAGGTTTGGTTTCTGTCAATGCACAGGACATTAAAAAAGAAGTGAAAAAAGTCCCTGCAAAAGCAGCGGTAATCGAATCTAAAGTAACAGAAAAAGCAGAAGCGCAAGAAGTTAAAGCAAAAGCAGAAGCCAACGCAGATGCAAAAGAAGCTACCACAAAGAAGAAGGAAGTTGTAGCTAAAGCTAAAGCTAAAAAAGACGCAGTAGTAGCGACTGCCAATAAAAATGAAGTTAAGGCAAAAGCAGAGGCTAAAGCTGACGCAAAAGAAGCTACCACTAAGAAGAAAGAAGTTGTAGCAAAAGCAGAAGCTAAAAAAGACGCAGAAGTAGCGACTGCCAATAAGAAAGAAGTTAAAGCAAAAGCAGAGGCCAAAGCCGACGTAAAAGAAGCTATCGCCAAAAAGAATCAGGTTGTAGCAAAAGCTAAAGCAGAAGCAAAAGAAGCTACTCCGGTAAAAAAGTAAGCTTCTGTTAATCAAAAAACCGCAGATGAAATTCTGCGGTTTTTTTTGTTTTAAAGAACAAGTATTTTATTCCTTAGTGGCTTATTGACATTGTGGTAAGAAAAAATGGCCGCTAAGATTTTACAAAGAAAAAATCAAAATCCATTGCTGTAAAACGAATCGAACCAATGGTTCTCCTCCATGCATGAGATCATGTAAATTAATAATACCATTCAACGAAATCCGCTCCATGCGGATTTTTTGATTAATAACAGCAGGAAGAAAGAAAACACACTTCTGTTATTTATATTCCTTCTAAACAATTCAGGCGGATTCTTGTTGTATCAATCATTACACAATATAATTAAATCCTTATCTGCTATGAAACATACCTTTATACTTATTGCAATGATCAGTGCTCTTTTAAGTGGTTGTAAGAAAACTGACCCATCTACCGTCCCTTCGCTTTCGACCGCTGCTGTTTCTGTTATTACCTTCAATACTGCCACGGGTGGTGGTGATGTTACCGCTGATGGCAAGGAAGTTGTTACTGCAAGGGGAGTTTGTTGGAGCACCAGCACAAATCCTACTATTTCAAATTCGAAAACTTCCGATGGAGCAGGTACAGGAGTTTTTGTAAGTAGTTTAACCGGATTAAGTGCCGGAACAACCTATTATATTCGTTCGTATGCCACAAACAGCATTGGAACAGCTTATGGAAATGAAATATCATTCGCTACAAATGCGCTTAAAACGGCAGCATTAACCACAACTCTCGTTACCGGAATCGCCACAACAACAGCAGTTTCGGGCGGAAATATTTCGGGTGGTAACGGCTCACCGGTAACCGATCGGGGAGTTTGCTGGAATATAGCAACAAATCCAACGATTACCGGATCTCACACCTCCGATGGTAACGGTACCGGCAGTTTTACAAGCAGTCTGACAGGTTTATCACCGGGAACAACCTATTATGTCCGGGCGTTTGCAACAAACGGCATTGGGACTTCGTATGGAAATGAAATTACTTTCGTCACGAGTCCAATACAGTCGCCAACCCTTACCACCGATGCGGTTACTTTAATAACTTTTTCGACCGCTACCTCAGGAGGGAATGTCACCTCTGATAATGGTTCACCTGTTACAGCAAGAGGTGTATGCTGGAGTATCAGTCCGGGTGCAACGATAGCCGGAACACACACTTCAGATGGTTCAGGTACCGGTGTTTTTGTGAGTAACTTAACCGGATTGATAGATGGTACACTGTATTATGTGCGGTCATATGCAACAAATGGTATTGGTACTGCCTATGGAAATGAGAACTCATTTACAACCGTATTAAACCCCGCTCTCTATGAAGTGATCATCCAGTCGATGGCATTTATTCCGCAAACAATTACAGTTCCGTTAAATGCAACAGTCAGGTGGAGGAACAAAGATAATGTTGCCCATACCGTAACAAGCGACAATGCATCGTGGGACAGCGGAAATATTCCTGTCGGAAATGGAAAATCAAGTACATTCAGTTTCCCATTTACTGCTGTAGGTACATATCACTATCATTGCGCATTACATCCTATGATGACAGGAACCGTAATTGTGCAGTAAGCACGCGATGATCATCAACCGGAAATGGTTTTGTCCTTTATTAAGGATGTGATAACCATTTCTGCCATATATGACAAACAAATAATGCTGGCCCTCCGACCAGCATTATTTGCATACAATAGAAAATCTTAAAACAAACCATTTAATATCGTTGTTATTAATTTCCAATCATTTTAACAAGTTGTGAAATGAGAGGACAAAGAAAAGAATGAACGACACTGGCAATGGTATAATAATGAAGGACAAAAGAAAGTCCGCCTCTTTATTTTATCTTTTGTCTGATTATTCTTCCTGACCGGATAAAAATACCAGATCAAAAAAAGTTCTGCTATTAAAGGATTACAGTTTTTAAAATCAGATTAAAATGGAAAAGTCTATATTCATTAAAACCATACCGGAGTCAGAGGCAGACGGCAAGCTCCGTGATTTCTATGAAACCGAGCAAAAGAGTTCGGGATATGTCCCTAATCACCTGAAAGTTTTCAGCCTGCGTCCTGAAGTTCTGGAAACATGGCGCGCCTTCCAGGGGAGTATACGCAAAAATCTGCGGTTAAGGCGTTATGAGTTGGTGACAATGGCAGCTGCAATGGCGCTAAAATGTCGTTACTGCCTGCTTGCACACGGTACAATCCTCCTCAAAAACGGGTTTAGCGTTGATCAATTGCGCTTGATCCTCACCAATTTCAAGGATGCAGGACTTGAACGTTCGGAAGTAGCAATGATGAAGTTCGCCCAGAAGATTATACGGGACGCCAATGAAATAACCTGGAGAGATATCGAAGTGTTACATGCGCTGAATCTGGAAGATGTCGAGATTCTCGATATTACATTGACAGCTACGATGCGCAGTTTTGCAAGCAAGACATTCGATGCACTGGGAGCAGGACCAGATGCTGCTTATGCCGGACTCGAAAGTCAGCTGGCTGATTTACTGCCCGGTTAGGTCAGAAATACGGCACACAAGTGTGATCGGATAAAGCACATTAAAATCTTGTGCAGGCATGACCTTGTCGTTCATTGAAAGGATGACGGTAATTCATCGTTTGTAAAAGCAACAACATCCTTTCATCAGAAGACGATACGATTGTAACGGAAACTTATAGAGAAGTTGCATGCTTCAAGAGGCGTAGCCCCGGACGATATTGTAACGCCGGATTTTAATCCGGTGAAAATGAATATAAATTGATGGAGAGAGCCGTAGGTTCGGCACAGATAAAAAATAAATGTATCGTACCTACGGCACTCCGTGTTTATTACCGGATTTCTTCACAAAGGATTAAAATCCGTTGCTACAAAATCGATCGTGCCGATGGCGCTAACGACCACCTTCCAACCACAGCAACCCGCAAAACGTCCGAATTGCATCCCATTTTCATCATTTTGTTTTACATCTGTTTGCAAAATAACTACATCTGTGTAACAAAACGCAACTGCTCTAAATTTTATAAAAAATAAAATAAATTATTCCATCATAATTCATTTTTATTGCTCACCTTTACTTCATAATATTTAGCGAACTAAAATCAGTAAGGCAACGATTATTAATTTAAAGATTTGTTGCGATTGTGATTAGTGGTAAATTAAAATCAGAAGTAAACCTATCCGTCTAAAACAGCTGAACTGGCCTGATTAAATCAGACATATATACGAGTTACCGCACATTTAGTGACAAAAAAATCACGTGATTATGGATATAAAAAATTGTTCGACAGCATTATTTGTTAAGAATATAGAAATTTCTAAAGATTTTTATTGCAATATTTTGGGATTGCCAATTGACTTGGATTTTGGTAAAAATGTGATTTTAAAATCTGGATTGACTATTTGGGAGATTCATGATGATCACATTATTCCATCGACACTTGGGATGGAAAAAATTAGTAACCTCTCATTTAACAGATTTGAGTTGTACTTTGAGACAGAGAATCTTCCTGATATTTTTGAAGTTTTAAACAACAAGAATATCAGATTCTTGCATGAAATTCATGAAGAACCTTGGGGACAACAGACAATTAGATTCTTTGATCCAGATAACCACTTGATTGAGATTGGTGAATCAATGAAACAATTTGTTTGTAGATTTTATAATCAGGGT
>JANXZJ010000164.1 GCA_025355585.1 Mariniphaga sp.
ATAGATTATCTGTTTTAAGTTCGATTCCACGGAACACTTAAGTAGATTTATAAATATTGGCCTTCATAAAATAAGAATTTTGATGTGTAAAAACTCCGAAGGAGTTGAATGTTAATAACCCCCAGTGCAGCTTGCGGAACTCGGGGGAATGGACCTAACGCGAAAACAACCCCGAAGCGGGTTGAACACCAAATATTTTTCATCAAAGTCAACATCCTAATTGAATAACATTTAATTCAACCCGTTTCGGGTTGTGTTTCAGTAGTCATGCGACCCCCCCAATAAAAATTGGGGGTCATTAATATTTATCCACCTTCGGTGGAATATTGCTTAACACCATTGTTTTTCTTTATTTTACAAATTCCAGTCCGAAAATAAGCACCGAACTGTTCACCAGTGTGTGAACGATCGCGCTGTAAAACACATTTTTTGTTTTGATATAGGTATAACCATACGCCCATCCTGCAACACACGCAAACCCGATATAGATAATAGCCCCCGAATGATAGTGCACCAATCCGAAGATGGCACTTGTAATGGCCAGCGCCGTATAAACACCCGAACCGTTTTTGCCGGTCCGCTCAATGAGCCAGGCGGCAGCAAAAATCAGTGTTACAATTAAAGCCGGAAACCATTGCATACCTCCTTTTAAGGTATATCCCACAAGCAATGCCAACGGAATTGAGATTAGAAGTCCGCACAGCCAGAAAATCTTCCAGGTTTTTGCCTGACCAATGCGCTTTGTGAGCATATTTAGCAGTATTCCCCTGAAGAAAAGCTCCTCGAAAATCGCTGTATTTAAGAAGGTAACAACAAGGGTCAGTCCGATCTTATACAGCAGTTCATTTGTAACCGATTCATGACCAATGTATTTTATAAAACCGATGTTGTGTCCGAGTATCACCACAAACAGGTAGAAAACAAACCAGACCCAAAGGGCTGTCCAAAGGAATTTAAAGTTCAGAACAGGAACAAAGCCGATATCATCCAGGCCCCTGATGGTTCCAAAAGCATAAACGGCGATCAAAATAAGGGATATCTTATAAACAGAACCGAAATCGCTTCCGGTGAATGGGAGGTTACCTGACGGGTCAACCTTTATAAACGTTGTAAGAAGCAGGAAGATCACAAAAGTGGTAAAATCGATCCAATCGATCTGTCGGGAACGGTACCGGCGCACAAAAAACAACATCACCGGGAAAATAACCAGGTAGGGAACCAATGCCAGTGTACCCCGGAGTGGATTTTGATGATTCAGCAGCACATAAAAGAAGTACAGCACCAAAAGGACAAAAGGAAAAACAAGCATTCTCAGCATGTCCGAGCCGATCCACTTTTCCATTCCCGATGATACCACTTCCTTCCCGGTTGAAAAAAACAAGCAGTACAACACGATAAAAAAAGGAAGCGCCTTCCATACATCGGACATTAAATCCACCGACCCGTTAAAAAGGATGAACAGTACTGTCAGGAAAGTGGTCCATAAACCACTCCTGATTAGTTCGCGGGTTAACACACTGCCGGTTTTTAACGCGCTTTTGAACGTTGTAGTATTCATTATAATTTTGATGGACGTTTATTGCTCAATATTAGGAATACCTAAAGAGGAATGTCTAATTTATAGCATCTTTTTCTGATACTTTTTTAACTATAATGAACGATAATATTTGAATCAACGTTTCCCGGCTGGTTATTATCAAATGTTTATCAGTTGTTTGTGTTTAAAGCATCAAATGGAAAATATTTCCCGCAGAAAGACCAACGGTATACTTCACCTGTTACAGAAGTCACGTTAAATGTAATAGATCTTTAACCTGACTGTAATTAAATATTAACAGGAATTTTAACAATAGGTGTTTTTCAGCGATATAGGTGTTAATATTTGATGTAATTAAGACAAAATTTAACATGTATTAACTTCCTATATTTCTAAACTTTGATGGAAGAAATGTTGTTTATATAACATTTCAAGCAAATGTCGACTTCGGACATAAGTCTTTATTAAAAATCTAAATTAATTAACTATGAAAAAACAAATTCATTTCGTGTGCATTCTGTTTTGTCTGGGAATGATATTCTTTCATTCTTGCAAAAAAGAAACCGCTGCGCCAACTGCATCTTTTACTACGAAGATAGATGGTGGTGTTGTTACATTCACTGCGACAGTAACAGACGCCACTAAATATGAATGGGATTTTGGTGATGGCAGTTATATAAATACACTTCAGGCGCCGGTTCATACATACGTTCAGGTTGCTGTTCCTGTTGACATTGTGGTCTCCCTGACGATTAAAGGACCCGGCGGTGAGGTCACGGTCAAAAATACGATCACCATTCCGGCCAAGACGAAAATAGAATACCTGACAGGTGGTAAGCCTTCGGCCCCGGCTTCCAGAAAGTGGCGGATAAGTGTTAATGCTCCGGCTTTTATCATCGATTTTGCAACGGCTACCTTCTCTCCTAACTACAAAACCTATCCGGGTGGTATTCTTGCAGCTGTAGGATTAAGTGCTGTATATGGCGATACCTTTGAGTTTAAGAGCGATGGCACAATGATCATCCATCCGAACGGTGGTGGAATCTTTGCAGGCTATGTTTATTGCGCGTTACACGGAATTCCGAATATTGGTAATGCAGGCGGTTCAGGATTGACGTATGCCAAACCTTTCACTTCACCGGCAGGTGCTACTTTCAAAATAAATGAAGGTAAAAACTTCACGATTACAACTTCACCCGACGGGGCAACTGCCTCTGACGTCACCTACTCAAATGTAATGACGCTGAGTTTTACAAACGGAGGCTTTCTGGGGATCCTGGATTCCACAAGTGAATGTATCATCGATCAGATAACAGACACCCAAATTGTAGCTCACCTCTTTGTTTCTGCCATACCTCCTCCGGGACAGGTTGGTAAACCAAACTTTGCTTTGAAAGTGATTTTTGAAGTGGTGCCATAAATTCATATTACCGGGAAGGGTGCTGCCCTTCCCGGTTAAAAGAAGACCTAAGAATTAAATAAATATCAAGTATTAGCAATCAAGAACTAACAAAAATTATTTATGATGAAAAGAAAATTGCTTAAGGCAATGTTGCTGTGCTTCTTCGTTGTGATGACTCACAACCTTTTCGCCCAGAACGTTGTAACGGGATCTGTAAAAGATGACTCTGGTCAGTCTTTACCAGGTGTAAGTGTAGTCGTGAAAGGGACCACTACCGGAACCATCACCGATAACGATGGAAAGTTTTCATTTTCGGTACCTGGCAATGCTACATTGGTATTTTCGTTTATCGGTATGGCTACCAAAGAGGTCGTAACCGGCAATCAGCGAAGATTTGATATCTCCCTCGTTCCTACTGTAATTGGCGTTGATGAAGTCGTCGTAACAGCGCTTGGAATCTCAAGGGAAAAGAAATCACTGGCCTATTCTGTCTCAGAAGTAAAAGGAAATGATTTAACCAAGGGAGCCGGATCGAATGTACTCAAGTCATTGGATGGCCGCGTAAGCGGGGTAAACTTTACCCAGTCCAGTTCCGACCCTTCTGGTTCCGTATTTGTCACAATCCGCGGCGCAACCAGTCTTAACATATCCCAGTCAACCGCATTAAGTCAGCCGCTTTATGTAATCGATGGTATTCCGCTGGGAACAACTTCCGTTGAAAATCAGAATGGGGCCGACTTTGGAAACCTTCTTTCACAATTAAATCCGGAAGACATCGCGAGTATCTCTATTTTGAAAGGTGCCAGTGCAGGTGCGCTCTATGGTTCGGCAGCTGGTAATGGTGTTATCATGATCACGACCAAATCGGGTAAAGGCGGCAAGAAAGGAATCGGGGTATCGGTGAATACTTCACTGATCTGGGATAAACCTTACAATTTCTTTGCCACCCAGCAACTTTACGGTGACGGGATCCGTGCATCTTCCATCTATACATCGGGATATGATTGGGGTGCTAAATTCGCCGATTTCACAACAGCAACCATTGATGCCTATAATACAGATACGCAACGCATCGAGACCAAACTTTTTGCAGCAACAAGGGAAAACAGGTTGCAGCAGTTTATGCAAACCGGTGCAACACGCAACTATAACGTCAGTGTTGCAGGCAATTACAACGAAGGGGCCTTTCGTTTCTCAATTGGTAAAATGTCAAACGTTGGAGTAATGCCCAATAACCAGACAGATCGTATCAATGCGAACTTCAGTGCAGAATACAACATCACGAGGAAATTAAAAATCTCGGTGAACAGTAATTACATGGGCCAGTTTACCCCTAATAAAACCTCTTCCAACAGCCAGGTGATCGAAGATCTGACAATGAAATTCCTTGCCTCACTTCAGCCAATTAAAGAGATGCAAACTGTCTGGAAAAAAGGGTTTGAAGGACAACTTCAAAATGCACCGTATTACAAACCAGACGGAACACCGATGTTGAACAACCCTTACATGTATGCTTATTCCGAAATCAACACCTACCGGAAAGACAATTTCTTTGGGAAAGTGCAACTGGATTTCGAGATCATCAAACCGCTTAAATTAATGGTACGCTCCGGTATTGATTACACGGGTGACAATTACGAATATAAAAGAGCCAAGGATTTTGAGGATAGCAATCAGAGAGATGGTAAATATTCGGTTAATCAGGGTAACGGACTCAATGTTCAAAACGATTTAATGCTGGTTTGGAACAAGGAGTTTGGCAAATTTTCCACCACAGCAACCGCGGGTTATAACTATGCCTACAGCAATTCATACAATTATTATGCGAATGCAGAAAAGCTCGTAAGGGTAAACGATTATTCACTCGGAAATGCCGTTGCCGGCACACTCTCTACAAGCAGTGCCTGGGGCATTGGTAAATCTCAGAGTATTTATGGTACGGGACAAGTTGGTTTCGCAAATCAGCTCTTCATGGATACATCAGGACGTTACGATATTAGCGGGATTTTGGAGGAAGATAAGAACCATCATTTCTATCCATCCGCCTCCTTAAGCTGGCTTCCTTCATCGACCTTCAAACTTCCTGAAGTCATTAACCTGCTTAAAATCAGAGCTGGTGTTGCCCAGGTTGGTCACGGACTCGGAACCCCAAGAAGCAACAATACTTTCAGCTTCAGTCCTATCGATTACGGAACAACCAAAATCGTCAATATCGGCGGTACACTGGTTGATCCAAATATTAAAGCAGAGGTTACCACCTCTTATGAAGGTGGTTTTGATGTCACCTTAATGGATCGTCGTATTTCGGCAGAATTTACGGTCTATAAGAAAATTCACGAAAATCAGCTGGGACAGATTCCCACCTCACCAGGTATTGGTTACGGAGGTATGTTGACAAATGTTGGTACGGTCGAGGCCAATGGATATGAAGTATCACTTGATTTTGTACCGGTACGTTCCAAAGACTGGAACTGGGATATTGGCTTTAACTTCAGTAAAGTTGATTCCAAAATTACTGCACTCTCCCCATCATATGTTCCCACAGGATCGACGTTTTACGGTAACGGTCCGAATATCGACCTTCGGTTAGCCGTTGGTGAAAAAATCGGAACAATGTGGGCACACCAGGTATTCACAACAATGCCCGCCACCAGTAAGTATGCCGGAATGATTGTACTGGATGATAACGGGGAATGGAAATATTCAAACGCCGAAGCAGACCGCAAAGCCATTGGCAATTACAATCCCGATTTTATTCTGGGAGTGCACTCTTCTGTAAAATGGAAAAACTTCAGATTAGGAATTGTCGGTAGTCTTCGTCAGGGTGGTAAATACATCTCCGACATCGAACGACGCGCTGTAACCGATGGTCACTCATTACTCACAATCGGCGATAAGGTCAACGGACCAAATCCATGGACCGTTGGTGGACGTGATGGTGCAACAGGTGGTTTGCCATGGCCCGATGCGACTAAGATGCCTTACCCTCAACAGGCAGGTTTAGTTGCCACTTATGCCAGTTACGGAACACCTGTACCAATTAACGATGCTTCCTACTTTCAGGGCGTATGGTTAAAGCCGGGTGGAAATCCTTCAAACGATGCCGATTACATTGTTAACGGTGCAAACCCGCTGGAAACTTTCTACGGTTTACCGGGACTGATCCTTGGAGCCCAATACTGGAGTTTCCCGCAATCACTGATCCGGGATGCAACCAACTTTAAAGTGAAAGAGATCACTTTTGACTATACGTTACCAAAGAGTATCACTTCAAGGTTTAAAGTTGATAATGTAGTGATTGGATTTGTCGGCAGAAATATATTCCAGTGGAATAAAGCCGATAAAAATGTTGATCCGGAATCTGCATTTGAAGGTATCGGTCAAAATCAGGGAATCGTTGGAAAGGCGTTGCCATCCATCGCATCGTATGGTTTCAAAGTATCGTTTGATTTTTAATGCTTAAATTATTGCAATTATGAAAAAACAGATATCAATATTACTTCTGACGCTCTTCGTTTTAACAGCTTGCGAAAAACAGCTGCTTAGAAAAGATGAGCTCTTACAAAAACGTGATGCAGTAGAGTCTGCAACTCCCAACCTGCTGCTATCCTCTATCATACAGCAATCAGCTTTCGCCTATCAGTACGAAGGGGGCGTGGGAAACAGGACACTTTCTGCTACCGTGCAATATATGCAGGGAAACAGGAGCTCCGACGATAATATTTACAAGAGTTTCACGAAACCAAACAGTGATTTATATGGAATAACAGGGCCTATCAAGTTGGTTCAGGCCTCTATAACAAGTGTGCACACCCTTGGATTAAAAAGTTATGAAGGTGTCTTCCTGATTTTTAAATCTTTGCTTTGGTCAACTGCTACCGACTTGTATGGTGACATTTACTATACCGAAGGATTGCGTGGTCAGGATGGAATTCTCTTCCCAAAATTCGATGAACAGAAGGACATCTACCCCGCTTTGATTCAGAATCTGAAAGATGCCACCCTGCTGTTAACGACAGGAACAGATGCCCTTGATAAAACCTACGATATTCTTTATGCAGGTGATAAAACAAAATGGATCAAATTTGCCAATTCACTTCGTCTTCGGTTACTGATGCGGGCAGGCAAAAATTATCCGGGAGCAGCAGCTGAAATTACGGCTGTCGCCGCGCTTCCGCTGATGAACACAAATGCGGACAATGCTTCAATTGCCTACCTTACAGGCGACAGGACCTATAACTGGCCCATGTCATACGACGGATACAGTGACAATTTCATGATTTACCGCCCAAGCAAAACATTGGTGGATAGCTTGAAGGCACTTAACGACGACAGGTTGAAAGTTTGGGTAGCTCCGATTGAAAAACCCTGGACGAATGTTCCGTCTCAAAATGGGGTTTCAGTAAATACAACTGATCCGAATGGTTTCACCTATAGTTCAACATGGGAGTATATCGACAGAAGTAAATCGGGAATAAAAGCCGCATCAAGCTTCATTGTAGATTCACTGACCCTTTATGCCGGTTATACGGCAGGTATGTATGAGAATGTATTGGCGGCCAATGGAAGCTGGGACTTTCCCACAACAATATTCAATTACAAAATCTCCAAGTTCTCTAAACTTCTGAATGAAAAATCCAATCCGCTCTTAAAGGCTTGTATGCTGCAGTCGGATGAAGTTCAGTTTTTGCTGGCAGAAGCGGCTGTAAAAGGCTATATACCTGCAGCTACTGCAGAGGCATATTACAAGAGTGGTGTTACATTGGCTACGAGCAGATGGGGTGTTACAATCCCGGGCACCTATTTTAATAACAACATTGCCAAATTCCCGGCAACCGGAACCGACAATCAAAAACTGGCGAAGATTGCATTGCAAAAGTGGCTTGGACATTTTCTGATGGGTGTTGAAGCCTATGCAGACCACCGCAGAACAAGACTTCCCGCGATAGAGTTAAACGGTGAATTAATTAATGGTCTTCATGCATTCCCTTTACGCTTCAGGTATCCTGAAACAGAAATGGCAAACAATTCAACAAATTACCAGAATGCAATTGGAAAGCTTGACAAAGGCGATACCGAATATTCTAAAATGTGGCTGATTCAGTAATTATCAGAAGTTTTGCAGACACTTAAAAATAACACAATTAAGCAGGAGATATTTTCGCAATATCCCTGCTTAATTGCATATAAATATCATTAATCAATTAGAGATGAAGAAAGTATTATCCCTTGTTTTAGTTTTGTTTTGTTCTGCTGCAATTGGATTTGCAACTCCGCGTAAACCTGTCACTCCGGAAACGGCGCTACAGTCGTATCTGAATAATTCTGACAAATCATTTAAATGGGAAGTTCAGGATAAAAAGCACATGGACAGTGGCGTTACAATGTACCGTGTTTTATTGACATCCCAGCAATGGAGAACGATCACCTGGAAACATGAAATGTTTGTGATTGTACCTGATTTATTGAAATATAACGATGCCTTGTTGTTTATCACAGGTGGTCATGTTGAAAACGGAGAACCCAGCAAGCATAACTGGGATGAGGATCTGTCCACCTCATTAAGCAAAGTTGCAAAGACAAACATGACAATCGTTGCCCTTCTCTGGCAGGTGCCCAATCAACCATTGTACGGTGATCTGACGGAAGATGCATTGATATCTTACACACTTCACCAATACCTTGGTGATCACGATTTCACATGGCCATTGTTGTTTCCGATGACAAAAAGTGCGATCAGGGCAATGGATGCGGTACAGCAATTTGCAAAAAAAGAGATTAAGCGAAAAGTGAACCATTTTATCGTCTCTGGTGCCTCAAAACGTGGATGGACAACCTGGTTAACCGGTGCCAATGACAAACGCGTAAAAGCAATCGGCCCAATGGTTATCGATGTGTTGAATATGCCCGTAAATATTGACTATCAAAAAGTTGTCTGGGGAGATTACAGCATCGAAATCGAAGACTATGTGAAGCTCGGTATTGCACAACAACTTGGCACACCAGGAGGTAATGACCTTACAAAGATGATTGACCCTTACTCCTACCGGAAGACATTGACAATGCCAAAGATGCTTTTCATGGGAACCAATGATCCTTACTGGCCTGCCGATGCTGTGAAAAATTACATCGACAGCATACCGGGCAATAACCATATTTGCTACACACCCAATGCCGCTCATGACCTTGGTGATAAGAAAAAGGCTTTTGCAACCTTGAGTGCATTTCTTGGAACCACCGTTACAAACGGTAAATACCCGATCTGTGATTATAAAGTTTCGGAAAGTAACGGAGTTATTACATTGAAGATCAAAACGACTCCGGGACTTTTGGTTGATGCCGTTTTATGGAGTGCCGATTCTAAAGATCAGGATTTCAGGGATGAGAAATGGAACGACAAAAGCCTGAATGCCGCTAACAAAGCTGAGATAACAGTTGAAGTTAAATATCCTTCATCCGGATTTAAAGCGTTTTATGTCGATTTGAAATACAAAGCACCTTTTGGTGATGATTTTACGCAGAGTACGCGCATGTTTGTGACAACGGATAAAAAATTATCATTGATGGCAAAATAGTAAAATGAAAAAACTTAAACTGATTTCAGGAATCCTCATTGCAACTTTGGGTATGCTTTTTTTCATTTGTACGGATCGTGTCGACCATACCCCATATTTTGAAAGTGCCTATTATAAAAACACTTGCGCTCGTCTGGACAGTTTAAGAAAAACGACAATGATCGTAAATGACTCATTGCAGGCAGGTTTTGCAAGGGTAAGCATCACACCAAATCTGAACACGACAGTGGATAACCTTCCGGAAGGTAAATTCAGCCAGGTTCCGCTGGCAGGATTTGGGGCACGCAAAGGGAAAGCAGCGTCAGGTGTTCACGACAGTATTTTTATCAAAGCGGTTGCACTGAAAGTCAATCAGCAAACCGTAGTACTTGTTGGAGCAGACCTACTTATTATGCCACCTAATATTATCGATTCTGTAACTTACGTTCTGGCCAAAAAAGGAATCCGGCGCGATCAGGTCTACTTTTCAGCAACTCACACCCATTCAAGCCTGGGAGGTTGGGGTCCGGGATTTGTCGGGGAACAATTTGCCGGAAAAGAGAATAAGAACCTCGAAAGATGGCTAATCCTTCAGATCTCAACAGCAGTCACTTCCGCAATTGCGGACCTGCGTTCTGCTAAGATAGGTTCCGGAAATTTCAACGCTGCTTCTTATACCAGAAATCGGCTTATTGGCGAATCGGGTACAAAAAATGATGATTTCAGTTTTATTACCGTTGAACAAACCGGGCGTAAAAAGGCAATAATAGGTTCTTTTTCTGCACATTCAACAACATTGGGATCAGGGAATATGGAAATTAGTGCCGATTATCCGGGTTATTGGGAGCGGAAAATGGAGAAAACGTCAGCCAACGTAGCTATCTTTTTTGCGGGTTCCGTGGGAAGTCAGAGCCCGACAGGTGAAGGCAATGGATTTGAGAAACCAAAACTGATTGGTGAGGCATTGGCAGACAGCCTGAATATACATTTACCGCAAGCGGTTCTAAACAATACAATTACATTCTCTACTTTGTCTTTAAAGTTGCAATTGCCGGAATACCATATGAGGGCCACCACGAAGATCAACCTCACAACCTGGTTAAGCAAAAAACTAATGCCTTTTCCGGAAAATGCTTATCTGCAGACTTTAAGAATAGGAAACCTGATTTGGATTACAACGCCTTGTGATTTCAGCGGCGAATATGCACTTCAGATAAAGAATGCCCTTGCAGCAAAAGGATTTAATGCAAATGTCTCAAGTTTTAACGGCAGTTATGTGGGCTATATAATTCCGGGAAGGTACTTCTATCTTGATGAGTATGAGTCGAAACTAATGGGTTGGTTTGGCCCCGATATGGGCGAATACACGGTTGATTTAATCCACCGTATGACGGAAATTGTTATCCAACCCGCGAAAATTTAACGTCGATGATATTTCGAATCATTAAATACCTGCTTCTTTCAATTTTGGGTTTCATCCTGATCGTGTTTTTAGTACTTTTTACCCCGGCAATATGGCGTCATTGGGTTACCTATCCCCGGCTTGAAAAGGAGGTAAGTGCTTTTCAGAAACTCCGAAAGGAACCAATTGTCCTCACAAAAATGAACACTTACCGTGGTGTAATCCATGTGCATAGCTATTTGTCGCACGACAGCAAAGGGACTTTAAACGACATCATCCCGGCTGCTAAAAGCGATGGCATCGACTTTATTTTCCTGACAGATCATCCTCACGGCAATATTGACACCATTCCAAAGGGATATAAAGGATTTTACGATGGTGTTCTGATCGAACCGGGCAGCGAAAAGCAAGGATTTGATACCTGGCCGCTCGATTCAACCATCATCGATTGGAGCGTTGATAAAGATACCATCGCCAAAAACATCATTGCCGGGGGCGGAATCATCTTTTATGCACATACCGAAGAGCCTCACAACTGGGCCAATCCCTTTTACCATGGAATGGAAATCTACAATTTTCATACTGATACCAAAGATGAATCGTTGCCCCCGCAAATCATCAATTTTATCGTAAACGGGAATAGGTACCGCCCGTGGGCTTTACGCGAAATGTTCGACGAACAGACTTCCATTCTGTCCCTTTGGGATTCATTGAATCTTAAAAGACAGATTGTAGGTTTTTCTGCGGTTGATACCCATGAAAACCAGAACATCAGGGCAAAGTATTTAAAAGATGGCCGGATTCAATGGATCGGACCCAATGCAAAAGCCATCGATACGATGGAGGTTAAATTCTGGAACAAATGGCTTTTCAATCAACCGGATAAAGACGGCTGGGTTTTTAAATGGATGATCGACACCTACAAAGATGGTTTCAATTATATTACGAACTATGTCCTTGCTGACTCGCTATCAGTGCCTTCACTGGCTGAAAACCTGAAAAGAGGTCACCTCTATACCGCCTTTAAAAGTCTTGGTGATGCCAAAGGATTTATGTATTATTCAAAAAATCAAAAAGATAGTTTGAGTGGAATCATGGGTGATTCTGTTAGGGTTGACCAGGTAAAATCATTGAATGCAGTTTCGCCGTTTCCGGGACAATTCAGGCTGATTCATGAAGGCAAGATTGTCAATATTTTGGCCGGTGAAAGATATCAATTTTCATGGGCTGAACCGATTGAAAAAGGGGGCTACCGGATCGAGATTCATATTAAACTGAACGGAAAATTAGTGCCGTGGCTTTATTCAAATCCAATATATATCTATTAAACACTCAATTAATACACCATAGTTATGAAAATCAAATTTTTCACCCTCCTTTCTTTTATCATCATCTATTGGCTAAACGTTGATGCACAGACATTCAAAGCAGGCGCAGCAATGAGGAACATAACCCCAAAGAACCTGATCCCCATCTCGGGTGGTATGGGGACTCCTGAAATACCTACCGGATTTAAGGGCGAACTGACTGTCCGCGCTTTTGTGCTGGAAAAAGGGCCAACGCGAATTGCCATAGTAAGCGTCGACAACATCGGGTGGCCTGCTTACCTGGGCGACCGTTCCCGCAAATTGATCAAAGGTATTGCGCCTGAAAATGTGCTGATTGGCGCTACACATGCCCATAGCTGTCCGGATGCTTACGGTTTTACGGATGAAAAAGGGAATACAGGAGCTGACCTTAAATACCTCGAATGGTGTGTCACCCAAATAGCCGATGCCGTGAACGAAGCCGTTTTGAAACTCCAACCGGCCAGTCTTAAAACTGCGGTGGGTGAGGCAAAGGGAAAGATAGCCTACAATTACTATGCGGAGAAACTTTACGATCCGCGCATGGGTGTTATTCAGGCAATTGCAACTTCTGGTGTAAATAAAGGCAAGCCAATTGTAACCCTGGTCAATTATGCCACACATCCCGAAATCCTTGGCACTGACCGCAAATTAATCAGTCCCGATTTATGCGGTCCGCTTTATGACCGGGTTGAATCTAAAATTGGGGGAATGGCCATCTTTATGAACAGTGCTCAGGGCGGAATGGTTACGGCTGACACACGGCGCGAAAATGGCAAAGAAGCAAATGACTGGGATGAATGTATTCGGATAGGGAACCTGATGGCTGATGAGGCATTGCGGATTGTTGAACCTGCTCCAATTCAGGAAAATCCCGATATCTATTGTGCTTCTAAAGTAATCACTTTCCCAATCGATTCTGAAGCGATGCGGTTTGTCTTCAAACATTCTCCGCTTGCTACACAGGCCGCTAAAAACAATGATTTTTCAACTGTTTCAACCCGGCTAAACCTTTTGAACATCGGGAAGGCACAGGTGGTAACAATTCCCGGGGAGGCGCTTCCAAACATTGGGTTCTATGTCAAAAGAAAGATGAAGAGCAGCCAGCCATTTCTTTTCGGCCTTACAAACGATGCATTTGGTTATATGCTTACGAAGGAGGATTTTAGTGGTTTTGAGCGATATAACTACGTAAGCCGCACTTCACTTGGTGAAATGACCGGCAGTATTTATGAAGATGAGGCTATAAAATTCATCAATGAAAGTCCTGTTCCGGCAAAGTAGAATCGATCAGAATGAATGAAAAAATAGTTCGAACAAAAAAAAGGGTGATTTGTGTTTAAATTAATTTCGGGAGAATTCCATATGATATCATCAAAGTTAAAAAAGGGATTTAAAACGAACTATTATGGCAACGAAAATAATTCCGGCGCTTAAAATCGGTGATCTGGAAATAAATCCTCCCATCATCCAGGGAGGAATGGGTGTTAGGGTTTCAGGTTCAGGCCTTACCTCAGCAGTTGCAAATGAAGGGTGTGCAGGTATTATTGCAAGCGTAGGTCTGTGCGCATTCGAGGATGCCGTGATGTCCGAATTTGTTGAATTGAATAACAACGCTTTACGTGCAGAAATACGAAAAGCACGGTCGCTTTCCAAAGGCATCATCGGCGTGAATGTAATGGTGGTCCTTTCGAACTACGAAGAACTTGTGAAAGTTTGTGTTGAAGAGAAAGTAGATCTGATCATCAGCGGTGCTGGACTTCCGTTGGATCTGCCGAAGCAGACAGCAGGTTCAAATATAAAACTGGTTCCGATCGTTTCCTCCGCCAGGGCTTTCAACATCATTTACCGCAAGTGGAAGCAAAACTACAACAAGGTTCCGGATGCTGTCGTCCTCGAGGAGCCGATGGCAGGTGGCCATCTTGGTTTTGCTTTCGATGATGTCGTGAACGATACCACTCCAAAACTTGAGCAATTGGTGATAGAACTGGTTGACTATGTTGATGCACTCGAAGAATCTATTCCGGTTATTGCTGCCCCCTACTGCATAGCCAAAGTATTGACAGACGCGTCTAAAGGCAGGTTGCACAATGCATTTGTTTTTGCCGGATCGAATGTCTACCGGTGCACCGAAATTGTATCCGTAAAAACATTGATCAATCAACTGAAAGAGGAACTGGTCAATTCGTTGTAATCGCATTTCTACGTTTGAACCAGGTATTTCAATATAAGTGATCAATTACTCCACCATGTAACTTGCCCTACCTGTCCCAACCAAATTATTGACAGAGGACCCATTAATGGTAATTACAACCGGACCATTGTGATTCAGATTTGTATATTTAATTTTAGCTGGTTCTTTGCCATCAAAATAAACTTCCGATTCCCATAAAATGGTAGCGCGACTTTGAAGTGTTGGATCAGTATCAAGATCAAATTTGGCCGGGTTGTAATATTCAATCGTTTTACGATAGATATCAATGGGTACGAGCATTTTGTCTTTTGCGTTTTGTGAAACCCATTTCGTTCGAACTTTCATAAGTGAGGAATTTTGGTCTCTTGTAATGAAGATTACGCCATATTTCGCTTTTTCTCCATACATAGTAAATCCGCCTTTGCCCTTAAGTACAGTAATGGAGGTTATTTCACTCGCAGGTATTGTTTCTATATAGTCAAATGACTGAT
>JANXZJ010000169.1 GCA_025355585.1 Mariniphaga sp.
CCCTGAATTGCAAAATGACCAGTTTTATATTCGCTGTCATCATAGGTCATCACTGGCTTATCATTGATCCAGAATTGAATATGACTTCCAACCACTTTAATCCGGTATTCAAACCAATCGCCATCTTTGGTTAACAGTTCGGTAGCTTTACCAGTCGGTGTGCCGGGTTTCCACAGCCAGCCTGTGTAGGCATCCTGATTGTTACAGATCTGTGCTTCATAACCGCGTGGAAAACCATCGGGATTGTCAGCAGGCGGATTGGCACGAAAATAGAATCCGCTGTTACTTTTATCACCCGAAATCCGGAACATCCCTTTCGCCTCAAAATCGGTACAGGTCGCATCGGTATAAATATGCCCCATTCCACCTTCACCAACTAGTACGCCGTCCTGCACTGTCCAGGTTGCTTTTCCGCGGACTAACCATCCTTTCAGATCTTTCCCGTTAAAGAGGGAAATCCATTTTGACTTGGCTTCCGTCATTTCAGTCAGGCCAATCATCAATACCAGAAGTAATAATATAATTTTCTTCATAATTAAAATTGTTAATTCAACTTAGCCAAATATATAAGAATAAGGTAATTGAAGCGAGGATGCCCCAATGCAACCGCCAGTCGGTGATTCCTTCGAACTTCGAAATGCCTTTGGAATAATTAATGGTTGTCTTGACCAGCTTTTCAGGCGCCGTTTTTTCGGTGAAGGCAGAGACCGCAAATAAAACACCCGTAATAAATATCTCGGCCCAGAGTCCTCGGTATCCAAAATTCAGGGTGAGTGGATGATGAAGAAATGGAAACAGTTCTTTTCCTGCAATGGGTCCGATCAGTTGGTCGATCACGAAGATTGTTGCAAATATAATTCCTACAACGACTGAAACAGCTGCCCCTGTTAAGGTCACTTTCTTGCTGACTATACCGAAAAATATTGCAGGGAAAACAGGTAAAATGAGATAGGCCGTAATCGTTTGCAAATATTTATAAAGACCTTCTTCATTTTTGTAAACAAGATAGGCGGCTCCAATTCCTAAAAAACTAACAATCAAAATAATAAAACGACCCAATCGCACCTGTTTCTTTTCCGGAATGTTGGGATGAAACTCGACGATAAAGTCGCGAACGACGAGCGTAGAAACGGAATTAAGAACTGCAATAAGCGAGGTAACAAGTGCTGCCATTAACGAAGCCAAAAGCAGACCCCTCAATCCTGTGGGAAGGAGTTTATTTAATAGCAATACGAAGGTTTGTTTGGTCTCTTCTCCCTGTAATTCACCCGGGAACAAAGCATAGGCAATAACCCCTGGCAATGCAAAAATAAAGATGGGCAGAAGCTTTAGTAAAGTGGCAAACATGGCTCCCCATCTTGCATTTTTCAGATCGGGAGCAGCAAGTACACGCTGTACGTTCACCTGATCGATACCCCAATAGAAAATACCGGCATAAAAGGCTGTGGCCAGAATTCCCCAGAATGGATAAACCGGATCATCATATGGTTTGGCAATCGTCATCATGTCGGGCACTTTTGTCATTAAGCCGTCCCATCCTCCAACTTTGTCCAGACCAATAAAAAGCATGATTGCTGAACCTCCTATCATTATAACCACCTGAATGGCATCGGTATAAGCGACTGCAGTAAACCCTCCGATCATCGTAAAAATGGCGACCGCCATTCCAATGTAGAAAACAGTTGTCATTACATTCCATCCTAGGATACTGTTCATGACAAGGGCACCTGCAAACAACGTGAAAGCCAGTTTTGTCATGATGCTGATGATCAGCATCAATCCTGAAAAGAAGGTCCGGGCTCGTCGGCTATAACGCAATTCAAGAAATTCAGGAATTGTGTAGATCTTATTCTTCATGTAATATGGGAATAATATCGCACAGGCAAAACCTAATGTAATGGCACAAGTCAATTCGACAGAACCAGCCGAAAGTCCGTAACGATAAGAATCTCCGGATAAACCAACCAAATGCTCTGCTCCAATGTTTGTTGCAAACATGGAGGCACCTACGATCGGCCATTTAATCGATCGCCCTCCCAGGAAAAAATTGGTGCTGTTTTGTCCGGCTTTTTTGAGATAAGCCATGTACAGACCAAATGAGAGGCTTCCGCCCATTATAACCGTCAGAACGATCCAATCGAGAAAAGTTAGTGATAGCGTCATTGCAGAATAGTTAGTTTAATTTAGCCTCTATTATATCCAATCTCCGGATGCTTTGAATCATTGCCCTGACCGTATGATAGTTGATTTTCCAGGAATGGCCCATGTGTGTCCATATTGGATCACCTTTACGCGAAAGCAGCGGATACCACTCCCCAATGCCCTTGTTGACAACTTTGTCGAGCACAAAACGATGGACGTTTTTATAGGCATTCCAATACTTTTCATCCTCAAACAAGATAAAGGCATCGAGTAGCCCAATCAGCACCTCAGCCTGTTGCCAGAACTCTTTTTCTTTATCATAGACACCACCGGAGTGGGGACCTTCAACAAAAACGCCCCCAAATTCTTCATCAATTCCATTATCGATTGTGTGATCGAAAATAATACTGAATAAGTCAGCATATGATTTCGGGTCAATTTTCAGGATTTTTAGCGCATGGATCAGCAAGTGAGCAAATTCCGCATTGTGCCCGTAACAGGTGTTATCGGTGGCATTCCCTTTCTGACCTTCTTCAGAGAACCGGTCCCAGCCCCAGATGATATCGAATTTGATTTGGGGAGCAACAGTCCAGTCCTTAAAAAATTGGGGGATACCTGTTTTGTAAACAGGATGAATAATTCGGTTGATCAGTAGATCAATATCTTCGAGCAGCTTCCTGCGGTGCACATCCTGTCCTGTACATTCATAAAGAGTTGTGTATGCCTCCATCAAATGCATATGTACGTCAAGCGTTTTCCGGTCTCCGCCCTGGCTTCCGGGCCCACAGAGTGTCCAGTCGCGGTGGAACATCTCCCAGTAACCGCCATACATTGTATCGGCACAATATTTCTGGAGCAGGTCGAATACCTTTTCGGCGTATTCAATCCCACGCCGGTCACCTGTTGCAAGTGTATATTCGCTAAGGGAATAGATCGCAAAGCTGTGGCCGTAGATAATCTTCTTATCAATCTTTACATTTCCTTTGCGGTCCATCATCCAGTAGAAGCCGCCAAATTCCTTGTCCCACATTTTATCGATCAGAAAATCAACACCATGGCTGGCCATTGCGGCATATGCTCCGCCGCCATAACCTGCACGATGGGCAGAGGAGATTGTATAAAGACAACGGGTCTGGGCAATCAGTGACTTTTCATCCTCACCCGTGTCATTTCCGTCTTTGTCAAAATGGGTCAGGTATCCTCCATTTGTTTTGTCAATCATCCGGGTGGTCCAGAAGGGCAATAGTTCGTTAACGAGGTGGTTTTCTGCTTCCTGCTTTAATGTTAATACTTCATTTTTGTTCATGGTAACATTGTATTAGTTTGAAATATCCTGCTGCGGCGCATAGATCCGAAAAGTTTCATACAGCCTTTCCAGATGCGCCTTTTTCTGTCGTTTAGTTGTTCCCCCGGGTTACGTTCGCTTCGTTCGCTCACCCGGGGTTATTAATATTTTACTTCTTTTTCTCTTTTATGCGGCGCATAGAGCGGCATAGTTTCATATAGCCTTTCCAGATGCGCCCTATCTCAATTTTTATGTCTTACCCCGGGTTGCGTCGTACCTCCTTACCCGGGGTTAATCATATTCGACCCCTTCAGTGTCATTCGTCTTTATTAAGTATTTTAATATCAATCTTATATTCTCCTGGTCTCGTTTTCTCTCCCTCACACCCTCTCATCGTCTCAATTTTTTTCCGTCAGTTTCTGATAGATTGCCAGCAAAAAATCGCGGTTATCGGCAGTGAGATAATCCATTTCACCACCCATTCGCTGGAAAGTTTTGCAATATCGAAGGTAATAGGCCGGATTATCCATTGGCGGTTCCCCTTTTGCCTGCCAGTCCCAATCCGATTTGGCAAGGTCGACTATCAGCATATAGTGGTGATCGATATGACCATTTTTTTGTATAATCAGGTTCTGTGACATCGAAAGCGCTTTTTCAAAGATCATGGGTGACATCACCGCTGATCCGATCGACATGTAAACACCATAGTCAAGATTGCTGACGCTCTTTGCAAAACTTAGGAAATCGTTCTGGGCAACCCTGCCAATCGCTGCCCCGTGATTCATTGGATGATTATAAATGATATCGTGACCAAACATGGGATGACCTGTAAAAGGGATCCCCAATTCAAAGGCCTTTGCCTGTACTGAATATCTTTTAAAAGGATGGGGAATCGACATAAATCCGGGCTTTAGGTTGAATTTCTGAATAACCCCGGAGAGATCGGCTGCAGCGGCTGCAAGGTCTGCATTGGTTTTAATATTCCTGACGACCTCATCTTGCAGAAATGAAATTTCGGGGATCGTTAACCCTTCGAGAGAGATCATCTTACCGACCGATTCGCCGTAGCCCAAACCTTCGTAGGCGCCAACAATAAGGGCCAGGTTGATATTGAAGCCGGTATGGTCCCAGATTCCAAACTGTCCGAGTTCGACATTCTCACGAACATCTTCGCTCGATTTTCCCTGGAAGGCAAACTCCCAGTCGTGAATGATGCCGGCGCCATTTGTTGAAAGATGGGTGACCCAGCCTTCTTCCATCAGGGCGATCAGCGTGGGAGCCATCCCGTTCTTAATGGTATGTGCGCCAAAAGTGAGCATTACCGATCGATGCTGTTGACGGGCCTGCATGATACGACCTGCCGTTTTTTCGATGAGCTTTTGTCCCAACTCCGAAAGATGCGCAGGCTTTTGTGCGACAGGAACATGGTCGTTCTCGATATAAACCTTGTTTTTCCTGTCGCACAGTTTTTTGATAGCAAGTTGATCCCTGTCTAATTTTGGGTATGGCATTTTCTAAAGATTGATATTTAACAAGCTTAGCAACTGTGGGATTTGCGAAAAATCGGGAACAATGATATCTGCACCCGCTTTAATCAACCGCGTACGTTTATTTTCGTTGAGGCCATAGCGTCGCAGTTCGTTGCTGGCAATCCCGATGGCAATTCCATCTCTTTTCTTCGTCTCGCGCATTTCGACGGGACCATCACCAAAGGTTGCTATGGTTCCAAATGCCGATTCACCGATCGAATCGAGGATTCGGTCTAGGACGATTTTTTTGGCTTCCTTCGTGATATCTCCAACCGCGCCATAGATTCTCCCTTCGAACAGGTGATCGTATCCTAAAACACGGGCTTCGCTTTTAACATCCGCCTCATCGGTACCGCTGGCCAGGTACAGTTTGACTCCCGCATCATGAAGCTTCTGAAGAAATGGAACCGCATTTTTCAACGTGAAATCTTCCAGTGAAAGTTCTCCCTTTAAGAACTTTTCTTCGCGGACTTTGACCATGATCAGCAACTCGTCGTTGTAGATTTGTTTGTAACCAAATTCGTCGAGTATTTTATCTTCGGGAACGCAGCCAAACTCCCTGATCAGTTCAATGAGTCCTTTCATCTGAACAAGGGTCTGAATGCCAGTGGTCTTGTCGATAAACTCATCTGATCGCGCTTTAACTTTCTGATATAATGATTCATCTGCTTCAAAGAATTTATCCCCTAAAATTGCTTTGATCATCATGGGTCCCATGATCAGCTCCCAACCTTCGCGAAGCGTAGATATTGTACCATCGTGGTCGAAGATGGCATGTTTGATCTGTGGCTTCTCTTTCCATTTAGTAACAATTTCGATTTCAGTATTCTGAAGATAATTGGCATGTCGTTTATCTTCAGCTAATTCTGAAGCAAATATAAAATCGGGATCTGCCCCAATTCCGAGGATTTCTTCGGGCGAAGCAGTGCCAGTCTGAAATAACTTCTGAACTGTAACACCAGCCACAAAGGATCCGATTTGTGCAGCAGTCGCCATATCGTAACCTGCTGCCAGTGAAGAGGCTGCTCCGGCAAGATAACTATCACCAGCTCCGACTGTATCCACTTTCGACAGGATCATGAGTCCGGGTATTTCGGAAATACCTGTCTCATCAATTGTGAGAGAACCCTTGCTTCCCCGCGTGATAAAAAGTGGTTTCTGATAGCGTTTAAACAACTCTCTGGCCGATGACACAACTTCGGAATAGAGAACCACATCATCCGGTTTCTTGGTGTGACCGCACAACCTGGCAGCCTCTGTATCATTCATTTTGCGGATGGCACCCATGTAATAATCGTTGAAGTTACGGCTATCGACAATAAAGGTTTTTTGAGGAAATTGATGTATCACTTCCACCAATCGCTTTTTAAAGTAATCGGTGTGAATTCCGGAAGGAACCTGCTGGTTGATGATGACGACGTTCACTTCAGGAATTTCCCGGATCAGTATCTCAATTAAACGATCGGCAGTCTCTTTTGACAAATGATTATAATTCCCAAAGTCAACGCGGTTCAACTCTGCATCATTGATATAAGGTTTTGCATAGGCATGCGTGTACCAGTTCTCTTCCTGAATAAGCAGATTTTCGGATTGAATGCCTGTCTCTTTCATGATCCGGACCATCTCGGCTCCGAAAGGATCGGTTCCGATCACGCCAAATGCTCGGATGTCTTTGATCTTCATGGCAGCGAGGTTGTTGGTAACATTTCCAGCCCCTCCAAGCGAATAACGTTGCTGTGCGACAGGCCGTGTGGCCTGATTGGTCTCGACCGAGATTTCACTCATTGCCTCGTCGATAAACCAATAGGCATCGAGGCAGAAATCGCCCAATACCGCAATCTTCACAGCTACTATATCATTCAGAATCTTTTGTAATTTCTCTTTTTTCATCTTTGAATAATTTGATTTTTAATGGCCAAATGGAATCGAATATCAGCGAAGCTAATAGTCAGGATTTAATTCTCAATTCCGGTTTGTGACTTTTTAGTCCTGGCTATACTTTTAAAGTTCAAACTGCAGCCTGACTTCTTCTTACAAAAAAGGATACCCAAAGGATATAAAGCATACATGCGCCAATTACGGTGATACTTGCGATTGGTCCGAATGTGGTACTTACAAATCCCATCACAAGCGGAATAAAAGCGCCACCTGATACCGCCATGATAATCAAACCTGATACCTCGTTGGCACGTTCAGGTAATTTATCGAGGGCAAGTGAGAAAATGATTGGAAACATATTCCCAATTCCCAATCCGATGATAAATATTGAAACAAATGCGGTTGTATTTCCCGGTGCAAAAAATACACCCAACACACCTGCAAGTGAAATTAGAGTGGTCAATGTCAGGAATATGCGCGGTTTTATCCAGTTTAAAATGATAGCACCAAGTAAACGCGAAATGGTTTCTCCTGCAAAAAACAGGCTGATCCCAATGGCCGCTTTCTCGAGCGTTATCCCATATTTTGCGATAAGAATATTTGAAATATTGGTGTTGATCGAGACTTCTGCGCCAACGATCAGGAAGATCGACAATGCCATAAATGCTACAAAACGGTTTTTTAGTAATCCCAGGCAAGATGCAAATGAAGCAGGTTTACGATCTGGCTTCGATTCGGTAATTGGGGTCATCGAAAGCCATAATGCGGCTAATAATGAGGTGATGCCATAAACTGCGAATACTAGTTTCCAGTCACCAAAGCTCGTGAAGAAGAAGGTTGCAATAAGCGGCCCTGAAAATGAGATGATGGCTTTCACAAACTGAGATGTACTCATATAGCTGGCCAATTTATCCGAAGGGGAAACATCCTGCAATAACGGGTTCGCCGAAACCTGAATGATTGTATTTCCTATTCCAAGCAGGATAAATGAAGCATACATCATCGTTCGGGAGTATAGAATAAACGGCAGTCCAAGACCGATGGCCTGTATGACCATACCGATATTCAGCATATTGCGCTTGCCGAACTTATCCTGCAAAACACCAACCGGAACAGCAAGAACAAAGAACCACAGCAGCACCATCATCGGTAGAAACTGCGCTGCAAAATCAGTCAATTCAAAATCTTTCTTTACATACCCTGTGGCTACTCCGATAATATCTACAAACCCCATCACGATGAAGGACAAGAACACTGGCAGTATTTTTCTAAGTTCAACTTTTGAATTACTCACAATTTTAAGTTTTAATTGGTTAATTAAATGATAATAGAATAAGACTTTACGGCTATTCTTCTAGGAGATTGACCTCTTTGATTGTACCCTTACTTTGGTTGATGCGGAGCGTCTTTATTTCGCATGGACGGAAATTGCCTGTCCATTTACGCTTGGCAAATTTTAAATCAAGTGTTGCTGAAGTTTGTACCCCTGATGTTTCAACGCACCGGACAATAATGTCTTCCCCGTTTTCGGACTGTTTGATGGCAGATACGATCACATTTTGTGCATCAACAGCAAGGAAAGAACCCGATTTTGGGAGCGATCCGCCATGTATTCCCTGGTAAATGATTTGGGCTGGGGTCATGAATTCTTCTGCAATCCTTACGATGTTGCTTTTCTGCCAGTTCTCTTTGTGAGGTACGAGTAACATGCGCATCGTTTGAATTCCCTGATCCATCCATATGTATTCATTTTTCATATCGAGTACCTTCGGGTTATGATGGGCGAAGACAGCCGAACGTGCAACGGAGATCCGGAGGTCGTTTCCCTGAACGCTGTAACCATATTTGGCATCGTTAATAACCGTAATTCCAAAAGGAGATCCTGTGCGTGTTCCACTCACATCCAACCATCGCTGACCCGGTTCTTCTTCTCCGTTGGTAGCCCTTGTGATATGGCCATAAGGGGTTTCATAGGTTGCAACCGGAGACTCGGCATTTACAGGAAATGAGAACTTGAGCATTTTGAGGTGCTCGTGCCAGTCGAGGGTAACCTTCGCCTCAAGATTACGGGAACCGGCATACAATGTCCAGTCAATCGTCAGAACAGAGAGATTAAAGAATGTGATTACCCGCATTGTAGCGCGTAAAGGTCCATTCTCAAGTATTTTGATGGTTGCATTTCCAAAAGAACCAATCTTATCGGCAAATGTTTTAATATCGTGACTCCATGTGTCACTTGTATCATTCATTACCAAAGCTTCGCAACCACTATCGCCGCCGGTAAACATTTCACTGCCGCTTTCCTTGTCGATTATTCCAAATGAACCGTTAGGTGAGAAACGAACTTTGACTAACTCATTTTCAAGGGTGTTATCTTTGGCTTCCGAAATACTTTTGTGGTTGTAGTCTCCTCCATCCCAAAGCCTTAATTGCCGGTATCCCATTGGTGGAATCACTGCATTGATTATCAGTTTTCGGCGCGATCCTGTCTGAGAAGAACCGAGGGTCCACTGATGAGGAAGTGAATTTCCCAGTTCGTCATCAACACGTGAAGTTTTGTGCATCGTGCCCCAGTTCAAATCGTACTCAATGTTTTGACGAACCTCCCAGGCATGGGGATTGACAGCAATTATATATTGAGATTCAGGATCTTCGGTTGGCACTTGCAATTCAAGTTTCTGAATTGATAGGTGGGTTGCCTGATGGGCGATATCCATGGCATACCCGTACCCTTCGGCGGCTGTCGGTGAATGATCGTAGAGCGAACTTCCTGCAAGGCTGTCGTGGAACTGCAGGAATAACACTCTTTTCCAGGCTGACGAAAATTCCATCTTTGGATATTTGGCTCCCCATGCTGATGAACCTATGGCTGCGATCTTTTCTGCAGTGACCAGGGCGGCCTCGGAGTGACGGTTTCCTTTTTTAATTGCAGATTCAGCGGTATAACAACCCCTTGCGTGATGCTGAAGGTCGTCTTTTACTATGGGGATTTCTAATTTTTTATCATCACGCACTTCTTTAAAGTAAGCATCATGGGTACTGAAAAGTACGGTTGGAGCATCTTTTTCTCCTTGTATCTCTAAAATTGAACGGATATTCTCTTTCGTAGCACCGCCTCCGTGATCACCTGCACCGTAATAAGACACAAAGCTCTTTGCCGGCTGATCCTTAAATCGGTCCATTGTCTGTATCAGCCTGTTTCTTACTGACCCTCCATCTCCATAACTGAACGGGATCCGGTAGGTAAGAACCCGTGTTCCATCAACACCTTCCCACCAGAAAAGATCTGCAGGAAGCGTCTTCTCTTGCGGACCGGGACGCATAAAGACGTAATTGTCCATTCCCTGCAATTTGAGAATCTGGGGCAATGTACTTGTATGTCCAAATGAGTCCGGATTATAACCAACAATGGCACGATGACCCAACAAACGTTGCAGCGTTAACTGACCGTACAAACCCTGCCTGACCATCGCCTCACCGCTTGGAATATTCACGTCGGGTTCGACCCACCATCCTCCAACAACACTCCAACGACCTTCATCAACTCGCTTGCGGATCTGGGCCAGCATTTTGGGATCGTTTTCAGCCACCCACTCATAAAATTGGGCAGAACTGGAAGTAAATTTAAATCCGGGAGTTTCATTCATCCGGTCTAAATTTGAACGGAAAGTGCTATAAACGATCGAAATACCTTCCGACATAGGCCATAACCATACGGGATCAATATGGCCATGCCCGATCATATGCGCCCTGTATTTTGTGGCGTCAGCGGGCCATGGCACCGCTTGTTGAAGTTCACTTGCACTGAGTTTTACCACGGGGGCAAAGGCAAGAACCGCGGCACCGGTAGCAGTACGGCTAATAAAAGTTCTGCGGGAAATGTGATTATTTAATTGGGGATTTTTTTTGGTCTTCATGGTTATAGTTTTAAAAGTATTAGTTGATAGTTATTCAGCTTTGCCCGTTTCCAAAGAAATGATTTTCCACCATCAGGCATAGTGTATGATAGACAGGCAAATGTAATTCCTGGACGAAGGCAGTACGCTGACCTGAAACATTTATAAGAATGTTGCAGATTGACTTCATTTTACCTCCGGTTTCCCCGGTCAGTCCGATAACGATCATTCTTTTTGCTTTTGCTGTGATAATCGCATCCAATACGTTTTGGGAATTTCCTGAACTGCTGATTGCAATCAAAACATCGCCGGCATTTCCATAACCTACAACCTGCTGGGCAAAAATAAGGTTGGCGTCGGTGTCGTTTGCAACGGCAGTAATCAAGGCACTGTGTGTGGCCAACGAAATGGCTGGTAAGGCATTCTGAAGTTTTTCTGCAAGATAGCTTCCCCGCTCTCCGCCAAAAGCAGATAACTCTTCTTTTAAAGGATTTCCTATCGGACGTTTATTTTCGAAGCCCTTCATTAATTCACCAACGATGTGATCAGAATCGGAACAGCTTCCGCCATTGCCGCAAACCAATAACTTTCCACCTTGCTGATAGCAGGAGATGATACAATCTGCCGCTTTCTGTATTTCGCCTTCAACTGGTAAAAGTTGAGGATACCTGCTTATTAATTCCTCCAAAAAGATATTAGTCCCCATTTTCAAACGATTTAGAATTTATCCTCATAAATAGCCACACATAAAGCGGCATAGTCGCCGATTGCATCGCCCAGTTCAGCTGGTTTTATCTGGCATACCTCTATAGCTGAAGGAATTGCTTCCATTTGCAATACCTTGTCAATAATAGGCTTAAAGAGCATTTCATTACGAGCATAAATGCTACCAATTACAATGCATTCAGGATTAAGAATATCAATTAATATTGCCAATCCTCGGCCAAGATATTCTGCTGAAATCCGTATAATCTCTAATGCAACAGGATCACCATCCTGTGCAGCCAGGGCCACCATTTTTGTGTCAATTTCGCTGACCATTTCCCTGGAAGGACAGAAATCGACTATCTGATTATTATCGAGTCTTGCTGAAACAATCGATTTTGCGAGTTGAGCAATTCCACCGCCGCTGCAATATCCTTCGAATGAACCGGCTTTTCCAAATCCGATTGGACCTGTCTTTGCTAAACGGACATGACCTACTTCACCACCCAGATCATTGGTGCCGCTGTACAATCGTCTGTTTAGAATCAACCCTGAACCCATTCCTGTGCCAAAAGTCAGAAAAATCATATTGGAAGTTCCTTTGCCTGCACCCATTAACCATTCTGCCAATGCACAAGCGTTCGCGTCGTTTTGTACAGCAACTTCGACTCCGAATTCATCACTGAATATTTTGGTAATAGGCACATTATCCCAGCCTGGTAAGTTCGGGGGCGAATAAATGGTGCCGGTTTTTGAATCCAGCGGACCGCCACAACTGATGCCAATACGTTTTAAGTTGCAACCTGAAAATTCGGATAACAATGATCTGATATGTTGTTTGAACTCGGATAAAATGGCCATGTAACCACGTTCGGTCCTGGTCTCGAATGCAACCTTCCTTTTAATTTCAAATGAATCATCTCCCACAACTACACTACATTTGGTTCCGCCAATGTCCAGACCCAAATAGATATCACCTTGAATCTTAATGTTATTCGTCATGTTAGTTTGTTTTAAAAATGACTAAACCGATTTAGCTAAAATATAAAAAATTTATGACCCGCAAGATTTTCGGATAATAAAATCTGTTTTGAGTGTAATAGTCTGATTTTTAGCAATCGGATGTTTAATTTTATTGAGCAGCACCTGAACTGCCATCTTTCCGATCTCTTTAAGCGGCTGGTTAATAACGGTCACAGGACTAACACAAATTCTATAGGCATCAGGATCATCGAAACTTACAATGGCAAGGTCTTCCGGGATTTTCAGTCCCAAAGCTGAAATGCATTCGATTCCCATGATTCCAAGTTTACTGGTTGAAAACAGTATCGCGTCAGCCTTTTTGTTATTCCGCTTCCCAACCAAATCTTTAATTGTACGGTCAATATCCTTGTTATCATGTGTGAAAGGCAAGACTTTCACCAGATTTTCATCGATTTCGACACCGGCATCCCGAAGCGCCTGTTTGTATCCTTCCGTCCGCTCTTTCATAATCACCAGATCCAGGTTCACCGTAAGATTGGCAATTCTTTTTCGCCCCAGTTTCAGCAAATGGCTTGTCGCCCGATAAGCCGCATCGAAGTTGTCAATGACGATGTAATTGGATTCTATCTCCGGGAAGTATCTATCAATTAATACATAAGGAATATTGCTTTTCGAAAGCGACCTGATTTGTTCCTCGCTATTCATTGGCGGTGAAATAATGAACCCGTCGACCTGACTTTGTTGCAACATTGCAATTTGTTGCTTCGATTTCTCTGGATTTTCGTCCGAACTGCAAAAAATGACACGGTAGCCATGTCGGGCTGCCTCCTGTTCGATTTCCCGTCCCAATTTTCCGAAAAACTGATTGGCGATGTCGGCGATAATCAGGCCGATCGTATTCGTTTTTCCGGTTCGCAAACCTTGCGCAATCCGGTTAGGCTGGTAATTCAATTCTTTCGCTAAATCAATGACCTTCTTGCAAATATCATCACTAATCCGAAATTCCTTGCCCTTTCCGTTTAAAACAAAGGAGACCAATGTCTTGGATACTCCTAACTGTTGAGCGATATCGTTCAATGATGTTTTCTTCATAAATATTAATTGTCGCTTTAACTGCGAAGGTTCTCAAAATAAAATTTGCATCTGTCGAATAAGACGTTTATATTTAGGGTGTTAAAATGTCATATAAACATTTGCCTGCCAGATACCGGACAAAAATAATAAGTCTGATGAACTTAGGACAGAAATGCAGCTATATATTTTTAAAAGAAACAATTAATGCCACAGCTATTGCCGGCAATTTTTGAATTCATATTCAATGGCAGATGTTAATGATACTGAATTGCAGGACCAGATTTGAGCAGGCCCTTAATAAGAATCTTAACCTTTTTTGCGGTGTTGTATTTTAAATACGCGATATTGGGTTAAGATTAAATGTAAAATGAATAAAAAACTGGTAGTTAATCTTATCTCAATAATTTTCCTTTGTTGGTATTAAGAGTAATCCAGGTTATACGGGTTCATCGGTCAATCCAAAAGTATATTTATGAAACAACAATTATTAATAAACGGCATGAACTCAATTATGAATAAAAATTTGATAGTTCCGTCCAAATTAAAAAGGTCAGTTTATTTTCGAATGAAAAGACGCTTTAACCTCTTGTTTGTTATTCTGTTATTTATTATTCCTTCAATATCCATGGCTACTCCCAAAAGGTCAGAAGCCGGGATTGCTTCAAGAGTTGAAATACTATCTTCTAACTGGAAGATGCAACCGGCCGATAAGCTAACCGGTACCGACGAAAAGTCGATATCGCAAAATGTTTTTAATTCTAAATCGTGGTATAAAGCCATCGTACCAGGAACCGTTTTAGGCAGTTGGGCAACTACTGGTGTGATTAAGGATCCCTATTTTGGGATCAATATGCAGGAAGTAGATTATGACCAGTTTAAACAACCCTGGTGGTTTAGAACTACGTTTCAATTAAAAGCTGGCGATTTAAAAAAGAGTGTATCTCTGCGTTTTAACGGCATTAACTACCGGGCTGACCTGTGGATAAACGGAAAACTGGTGGCTGGAAAAGATAGTTTTGCAGGTACATACCGGATGTTCACCTTTAATATCAACGATTATATCGTTCAAGGTAAAAATACAATCGCTTTAAAAATGTGGCAGCATGCCGATGGGGAATACTCTATTGGTTTCGTAGACTGGAATCCGCTTCCTCGTGACCGCAACATGGGCATTTTCAGGGAAGTTTTCCTTGAAATTAATGAAGGGGTTAAGATCCGGAGCCCGTTTGTTTATTCAATAGTCAACAAAGAGACTTGCAAAGACGCTAACCTTTTTATTCAAACCGAATTGATAAACCGCCTTGCGAAACCTGTCGAAGGTATCCTTCGTCTGAATTATGAAGTGGGTGTTGTTGAGAAAAAAGTGAGTCTGAAAGCGGGTGAGACATTGTCATGCAGCTTTTCACCTGATGAGTTTCTACAGTTATCAGTTAAAAATGTAAATCTCTGGTGGCCAAATGGCATGGGAAAACCAAACCTATACAAACTTAAGGCCGAGTTTATAGTAGGGAACAAGATAATTGATCAGGTTGAAAAACGATATGGTATCCGTGAAGTCACCAGTAAACTGGATGAAAGGAAAAACCGCGCTTTTGAGGTCAACGGAAAGTTTACCTTAATCAAAGGTGGAGGTTGGGCCGACGATTTATTGCTTCAGGACACGAAGGAATCGGTTGAAGCCCAATTGAAATATGTGCAGCACATGAATATGAACAGCATCCGATGCGAAGGTTTCTGGGGGAAAGATGAAATATTGTATGATTTGTGCGATGAATACGGCGTTTTGGTAATGGTTGGCTGGAATTGTCACTGGGAGCATGAAGAATACTTGCTGAAACCGACACATATAAAATACGGAGGTGCTGTAAACGAAGAAGATATGAATCTTTTGGCTGCTTCATGGAAGGACCAGATGTTATGGCTGCGAAACCATCCAAGTATTTACCTGTGGATGCTCGGCAGCGATAAATTGCCTGCTCCGGATCTTGAAAAGAGATATATTGAATTGTTTAAGAAATACGATCCTTCACGTTCGTATGCAACCTCAGCCGGTGGCGCTGGTACCGAGTCGAACCTTGTTGTCGCAGCCGTTCCCCTAATCAGTGATATCAGCGGTCCGACCGGAATGAAAATGATGGGACCATATGCAGTCACTCCGCCGAACTATTGGTTTACAGATACAACCCTTGGAGGTGCCTGGGGCTTTAATACCGAAACCTGTCCGGGTGAAGCGATTCCACCCATTGCTTCGCTTCGCAGAATGTTTCCTAAAGAGAGTCTGTGGCCAATCGATAAAAAATACTGGGAATATCATACCGGAAGAAATGAGTTCACAACCCTGGACCGTTTTCTCGCTTCGCTGTCAAACAGATACGGGGAATCAACGAATGTTGAGGAGTTTGCATTCAAATCGCAGGTAAGTAATTATGAGTTGATGCGTCCGATGTTTGAGGCTTTTATTGCAAACAAACCTATAAGCACCGGATTAATTCAATGGAAATTGAATTCTTCGTGGCCTGAGTTGATCTGGCAATTGTATGATACCTATCTTCAGCCTAATGGATCTTTCTATGCAGTTCGAAAAGCCTGTACACCACTTCATGCCATTTACAGGTATGGTTTTGATGATATTTATATTGCGAACGAGGATCTGTCGGATGCTGCCGGTCTGACGGTTAAAATCAGGGCCTTTGATATCAATTCAAAGGAAATATTCGCCGATCAATGGACTGGTGACATTAAGACAAATACTTCAAAACTGATTTATAAGCTGCCGGAGATTAAAAATCTTACTGCTGTATGGTTTTTAGATTTAAGGGTTTACAATCAGAAAAATCAGGAAGTTGACAATAGTATTTACTGGCTGTCAACTAAACCGGATATCCTTGATTACGAAGCATCGAAAAAATTGTCATGGCCATTTTACACACCCACAAAGCAATATGCCGATTATACAGCCCTTGATAAATTGCCAAAGGTTAAAATGATTTATAATTATAGTTTTTCAAAGGATAATAAGAATGGAATTATTCATCTCAAAGTCAAAAATCCATCAAATACGATCGCCTTTTTTATCTTCTTTGATGTTCTTGATCCTATAACCCAAAAACCTATATTGCCGGTTTATTGGAAGGATAACTATGTCACCCTTTTACCAGGCGAAGAGCGTACTTACGAGGCCAGGTATTTCCTGAGGGATACCGATGGGAATAAACCTGTAATTAAGGTGAATGCGTGGAATGTTGATATGGTAACTTTGAAATAGTTAAATATGGCGATACAAGATAAAATGAGATATGCAGCAGGAATTGATGTCGGCGGTACATCTGTGAAACTGGCCCTGGTCTCGGAAGATGGGAATATTCTTTTCGAAGACAAACTTGATATTTCAAAAGCAACCCGGGAAGAAATCCTGAATACTATTGATTTAGCAATTATTAAAATTAATAAAGAAGCAAATCTGTTTGATGTTCAGATTTCGGGTATTGGGATAGGATCTCCCGGGATTGTTTTTGAAGGTGTCGTCCTTGGTGGGGCTGACAATTTAAATGGATGGGTGAATGTGCCTCTGCGTAACATCTTTTCTGAAAAGTTTGGTCTGCCTGTTTATGTGGATAATGATGCCAATGTAATGGGAATCGGAGAAGTCGTTTATGGAGCTGCCCGGAATTGTACCGATGTTATTTTTATTACAGTCGGTACGGGTATTGGCGGCGCTATCTTTATGAATGGGCAACTTTACGGCGGTTACAAGAACAGGGGCACCGAATTGGGTCATATTGTGATTGATCACAAAGGGATTGACTGTAATTGCGGCGGGCGTGGCTGTCTCGAAGCTTATGCCTCCACTTCTGCTTTAATCCGGCAATATGCCGAACTTTCAGGAAAAGATGAGGCAACAATCGACGGGCGCTATGTCGTTGAAAGATTTAAAGAAGGAGAACCCCCTGCAGTAAAGTGTATGCAGGAACACACTGATTATTTAGGACATGGAATCGCCTCGTTTGTCAACACTTTTGCGCCACAAAAAGTGGTCATAGGTGGTGGAATTTCTGAAGCCGGTCAATTTTATATCGACATGATTAGTGCATCGACCTTCAGGTATTCGATGCCTGATTGTGCATCGAATACAGAAGTTGTCGGAGCAATTTTGGGAAATAAAGCTGGCTTCCTTGGAGCAGCATCTATGGTTTTTAAAAATGTAATTAACTGATCTAATCATGAAGAAAAACTATTTCATTGTAATTCTGATCTTCTTTATCTTTTTTGTGATCTCATTCCTTACCAATATTATTGGACCTTTAATTCCGGAGGTTATTAAGGGCTTCAGTGTAAGCAAGGGAATGGCCGGACTTCTTAATTTCTCCTTTTTTATCGCCTATGGTGTAATGTCGATTCCGGCGGGGATATTAACTGAAAGATACAAGGAAAAGAAAGTGATTACCGGTGCCTTCATGTTAGCTACAATGGGAGCTCTTTTGTTTTCATTTTTTCCAACTTTCGGAGTTTACCTGGTATCCCTTTTTCTGATTGGAGTGGGAATGGCAATTCTGCAAGTAGCTATCAATCCTTTGCTAAGGGTCTCCGGAGGTGAAGAAAATTTTGCATTCACTTCGGTTCTTGCCCAGTTGTTTTTTGGGGGAGCCTCCTATCTTAGCCCTCTTCTTTATTCCTACCTGGTTACAAACCTCGCCGCAGGCAATACTTCAAATTTGTTACTGTCAACCTTAGACAAACTGGTTCCTGCCAATCTTAAATGGGTATCCATCTACTGGATTTTTGCCATTATCGCGATAGCTATGGTGGTCGTTATCATGTTCTCCAGGTTTCCCAAAGTCGAATTGAACGAAGATGAAAAAGTTGGCAGTATCGATACCATTCGGGAGTTACTCAAAAACAAATACGTTGTTCTGTTTTTCTTTGGCATATTCGCCTATGTAGGAACAGAACAAGGAGTTGCAAGCTGGATATCAAAATTTCTTGAAGATTACCATGGAATGAATACGGCAGTGGAAGGAGCAAGTGCCACGTCCTGGTTTTGGGGATTGCTGACAATCGGTTGTTTATTGGGACTTGGTTTATTAAAGTTAATAGACAGTAAAATTATACTAAGGATTTTTTCTGTTGCGGCCATGATTTGTCTTGCAACCGCCCTAACAACAGGTAACGGAATGATCGCCTATTACGGATTTATCGGGGTCGGCTTTTTTGCTTCTGTGATGTGGTCGATTGTATTTTCATTGGCACTTAACTCACTGAAAGATAATCATGGCGCCTTTTCAGGAATCCTGTGTTCAGGTATACTTGGCGGGGCCGTAATTCCACTGATTGTTGGTATTCTTGGCGATGCCTTTGGTTTAAGGGTCGGAATCTCGTTTGTATTTCTTACCCTTGGTTACATCTTTAGCATTAGCTTCTGGGCTAATCCTTTAATTAAAAACAAAACGGTCAACTTGATAAAAACTACATAGCAAATTTTTAAAACTATAATTCAATGAGCAAATTAGCAATTTTAGGTGGGGACCCAATCCGAAACACAAAAACAAATCCCTGGCCAAAATGGCCGGTTTGGGACGAAAAGGAAGAGAAAGCCTTACTCGAGGTATTAAACAGCGGGGTTTGGTCGTATAACGGTCCGAAAGAGACAGCGTTTAATAAAAGCTTTGCCGAATATACAGGTGCAAAGTATGCCATTTCAGCAGCAAATGGAACCGTCACATTGCAAATGGCTTTGGAAGCCTGTGGCATTGGTATTGGTGACGAGGTTATTCTCCCCGGTTTAACCTGGCAGGCTACTGCCGCTACAATTTTAGATGTAAATGCAACTCCGGTGATGGTTGATGTATGCGAAGACACCTGGTGCATTGATCCAAAAGAAGTTGAAAAAGCGATAACTCCGCGTACAAAAGCGATCATGCCGGTTCATTTGTATGGCAGTTTTGCCGATATGGATGAGATACTGAGGATTGCTAAAAAGCATAACCTTTATGTCATCGAAGATTGCGCCCACAAACTTGGCGGCGAATGGAATGGCAAAAAAGCGGGTAGTATCGGCGATATTGGGAGCTTTAGTTATCAGTTATCCAAACATTTAACGGCCGGAGAAGGCGGGTCCGTTATTACAAATAATTTTGAATTGTACGAAAAACTCGATGCACTTCGGAATTGCGGCAGAAGACCTGAACCTGAATCATCTGCGAAAGCTGATAAGGGAGAAGGGGTTTATTTTGATGCCGGAAATTTCTTTCAATCGGGTAATTACAGGATCACTGAATTTCAGGCGGCTATTTTAATTGAAGGGCTGAAAAGATTGCCGGAACAGAATCGGGTCAGAGATGAAAATGGGATCTACCTAAACTCACTTTTGGTTAATATTCCGGGAGTAATGCCTATGAAACGTGATAAAAGGGAAACGAAAGAGGCCTATTTCAATTTTGCTTTCCGGTATAATAAAAACGAATTCAAAGGTCTGCCGGTCCAGAAGTTCAGGTCTGCACTTACTGCAGAAATTGGAATTGACGTAGCGGCAAGTTACACACCTCTGAATAAATGTTCGTTATATGTACCATTGACAAAACCTGCACGTCACAAACTGAATGATGAATACTGGGCAGCAATTGATCCCGCCAGGTTCGATTTGCCCGTCTGTGACCGAATTCACTTTGAAGAATCGGCTTGTATTCACCACAAAATATTGATGGGTACAAAGGCAGATATGGATCTGGTTGCCACTGCGATTAAAAAGGTTTATGACAATGCTGAAAGCCTTTAGATATGAAGAAAATAAGAATAGCATTGATAGGTTGTGGCTATATTGCCAATTATCATGCCCGCGGCCTTCAGGCATTGCCTGAAGTCGAAATTGCTGTAGTTGCGGGACTTCCAACTGAAGCTGCCAGGGCTTTTGCCGAAAAGTATAACATTAAGGAGGCAACTGACGATGTTTCTACACTTTTTGATCGTGAGGACATTGATGCCGCCGTTATCGGAACACCCAATAAGTTCCATGCCCCTTTTGCAATCAGTTTTTTGAATCAGGGGAAGGATGTCTTCCTGGAAAAACCGATGGCAATGAATGCCAAAGAGGGACTTCTCATCAAAAAGGCAGCCGATGCCAATAGCCAACTGGTGATGGTCGGTCATATGTGGCGGTTTGACAACGATGTGAATTTTGTAAAAAACACTGTTGACTCCGGACAACTGGGTAAGATCGTCAAAACAAAAGGGTACGGAATCCACGAGAACTGGGGACCAGCAGGTTGGTTTTCGCAAAAGGAACTGGCCGGTGGCGGTGCCCTGGCCGATATGGGTGTGCATGCGATCGATACGGTCAGGTATATTTTGGGTGATCCCAAACCGGTAAAAGTTTATGCAAAGATCGGAACCCATTACGGGAATTACGATGTGGATGATTCAGGTATCGTATTGATTTCATGGGATAATGGAACTGAATCAATCATCGAAAGTGGCTGGTGGCAACCCCATATGGATGGCCCCGAAGCGGCTACAGGTGTATATGGAACCAAAGGATATGCGAATGTATTTCCTACCTATCTTAAATACAAAGTGGGCGGTATTAACGGGAAATTTGATGCCAAACTACCTGAGAAAAAAGAGCATTGCGATCAGTCGATGTATAGCCGACAGATGGAACACTTCATCGAATGCATTCGATCACGCAAACAACCAGTTCCCGGACTTGCTGAAGGGCAGATTATTCTGGATATTGTAGATGCCGCCTACAAATCTTCTGAAACAGGTGAAGTTGTAAATTTTGATTAAGCAAAATAGATTTTTATCAAGATCGATTAGGAGCCACCCCCGTTTTGAAGGTAGATGGAGATGGGTGGAATGTAAAACAATGATACCAGCTTACGACAATATTTAAATCAGGCTTGCTCTTATTTAGGGGGCATTGATGGTACGATAATACAAATGAACTGCTTTGAAGTGGTTCATTTTATGTATATTTGTGAGGTTATGTTTTCCTGACCCTCATCATTGAATTGCACTTAATCGATTGTTTATGGACACCTCTTCCAAACCTGTATTCTATTCCTCCAGTCCTTCACGTTGGAAACGCTTTATGTGGGCTGTAAAAATCATTGCCATTATTTTGTTGATTGGCATTGCCTCTATTTTAATCTCACTATTTCATAAACAGGTATTTAAACTGCCATCATTACGTGAGCATCTTGTGCTTTCGCAAAAAGAAAATGCGAAATACAAAAGTGGTGATATTCAATTGGCTGAAACGAAACGATTTGTCGATCTGGCAAAAGAGGCCCGATTGCACCAGGGACATGAATTCTACAAAATGGACAAAGTGCTTCCCGGAGAAGTACGAAAGTATAAACCGGTTAAAGCGGGGTTTTACGTCAACTGGGATATCAAATCAAAATATTCGCTCAAACAGAATGCCTCTAAAATAAATATGGTACTTCCTGAGTGGTTGTTTATAAAAGACACACTCGGAAATATTTCCGTCGATATCGATACCTCTGCGATTAATATCATGCGGAAGAACCATATCGCCATCGTTCCCATGTTATCCAACTATTATAACAATGCCTGGAACGGAAACAACGTCCATCGGATTATCACTTCACCGGCAAAACGCAGAGTGTTGATCAACAATGTTTTTGCAATCATTGAGCAATATAAATTCAATGGAATCAACATCGATTTTGAAGAGTTAAAGGAGACAACTGATGAGTATATGATTGCTTTTCAGAAGGAATTGTACGAAAAGCTGAGTCCGAAAAGATACCTTGTGACACAGGATATTGCCGCTTTCAACGAAGATTATAACATTGTAGAGCTAGCAAAGTACAACGATTTTCTCTTCCTGATGGCCTACGATATGCACAACGCCTCTTCAGATCCGGGACCAATCGCACCGCAATATTGGGTAGAGGCTGCACTTGATCAAATGTGTAAAAAAGTCCCTTCCGACAAGGTGGTTCTTTGTATTGCTGCCTTTGGTTACGACTGGACAGAGGGATATGAAGGTGTGGATATTACTTATCAGGAAGCGATTTCAACCGCTTTTGAAAGTGAAGGTCAGGTGAAGTTCGACAACAATACCTATGGCCTGAGTTACGACTATAGCGACGAAAATGATAAAACGCATCAGGTGCATTTTACGGATGCTGCTTCCGCTTTCAATGCGATGCGTGCGGCGGCTGATTTCGAAACTTCGGGCGTTGCAATATGGTTTCTGGGCTCTGAAGATCAAAGATTGTGGGAATTCTTTAACCTCGATCTCTCTGAAAAAGCGCTGACAGACAGTATTTTTAACAGTAATCTGCTGGCGAATGCACAAACGGCCTACACAGTTGACTATGTGGGTGCAGGAGAGGTACTTAATATTATTTCAACACCTCATCCCGGATCAATTAGTATACAACTGGACAAAAAGGAGAAGCTGATTTCCGAAGAAGATTACGAAAGCCTTCCATCAAGCTTCGTCATTAATAAGGCAGGTGAATCGCCCAAAAAGATAGTGCTGACCTTTGATGATGGTCCCAATGAAAGTTACACACCACGCATCCTCGATATCCTTGGCAAGTATAAGGTTCCGGCGGTATTCTTCATTACGGGGATCAATGCCGAACAAAACCTCCCGCTCGTTAAACGAATTTATAACGAAGGCCACGAAATAGGGAATCACACTTTTTTACATCCCAATCTTGAACTCGTTTCTGACGACCGGTTAAAACTCGAACTGCGCTCGACCGGTTACATTATCGAGAGTATTACAGGACATGCTACCATCCTTTTCAGACCACCTTACAACACCGATTCCGAACCCACAGTTGCCTCGCAGATACAGCCGATTTATACCGCTAAAAACGAAGGTTACCTGACAATCGGTTCATCTATTGATCCAAACGATTGGCAGATTGGTGTTACGGCAGATACAATTGTCGAACGGGCCATCAAACAGCAGGGCTTAGGGAACATTATGCTTCTGCACGATGCGGGTGGTAACCGCGAAGAAACGATAAAGGCATTACCGCGCATCATCGAATATTACCGGTCGCAGGGTTACCAGTTTATCAGTCTGGCGACCCTGATCAATAGGAAACGTGATGATATTATGCCGCCGCCGAAAGATGCTTATAACAGGTATCTTCAAACGGCCGATGGAACGGTTTTCAAAATCGGATACTATTTCAACAGGACGTTTTCGGCCATTTTCTTTCTGGCTTTGTTACTCTCGCTGATCAAAATTGTAAGTCTGGCTATACTGGCAATCCGGCAGAAGATCGTTTCAAAAAAACAATTACCTGTTATATTGCAAGGTGTTGCGCATAAGGTAAGTATCATCGTTCCTGGCTACAATGAAGAACTGACAGGCCCAAAAACGGTGGAGAACCTGTTATTAACTGACTATCCCGACATTGAAATTATCTTTATTGATGACGGATCGAAGGATAACACTTTTAAAAATATCCTGGCACAATATGGACATCATCCTAAAGTGAAGGTACTTACCAAACCAAACGGAGGAAAAGCTTCTGCCTTGAATTATGGAATCGGCTATGCAACCGGCGATATTCTGGTTTGTATTGATGCCGATACGGTTCTAAAATCTGATGCCGTTTCGCGAATGGTGACGTATTTTTCGGATCCAACTGTTGCAGCTGTCGCGGGTAATGTCAAAGTGGGAAACCGAATGAATCTTTTAACGCGTTGGCAATCCATTGAATACATCACCAGCCAGAATTTCGACCGTCGTGCTTTCGACCGTCTGAATGCTATTATGGTAGTTCCGGGTGCTATCGGAGCCTTCAGGCGTGAAGCTGTCAGGAAAGTTGGAATGTTTACAACCGACACACTTGCCGAAGATTGCGACCTTACAATCAGGTTGCTGCGCGCCGGTTACAAAATCCGTACCTGTAACGAAGCGCTCGCTTTCACCGAGGTGCCCGAAACGATGGAAATGCTGATAAAACAACGTTTCCGCTGGACTTTTGGAATCATGCAGACTTTTTGGAAACACCGCGATATGCTGTTCAATACCAAAAAAGCTAACCTGAGTTTTGTTGCTTTGCCTAACATGTTGATTTTCCAATTGATCCTGCCTGTATTGTCTCCAATTGTAGATATTGCATTGTTGCTATCGTTTTTTATGCCAAAACCAGAGGTGATCGTGATTCTCTATTTTGCCTATTTTCTGCTTGATGTCGTCATATCATACATGGCCTTCCGCTTCGATGGCGAAAAATTCACCTTCCGCGATGCTTTTAACCTCTTTCTGCAAAGGATTCTATACCGACAATTATTGTGGTACGTTTTAATCAAGGGTTACCTGCGGGCAATCAAGGGTGAACTTGCTTTATGGGGTATTTTAAAACGGACAGGAAATGTGACGAACGTTTAGAAGCAATATTTAATGTGATTTGTCGAATATAACTGAAGTATTTGGCCAATGGCAAATGTACTTTTGAATCTGATTCACAATCAAATTAGATTTACATCGTATGGAAAGCTTCAAATTTATACTGGTATTTGTTTTAATGATTATATTTCCCGGCCATGAGTCTCCGCTGTTCGCACAAAATGAAAATCGAAATGCTTCGTTTCGAAAAGCGAAGAATGGCATTTATGTGATTGCCCACCGTGGAGCGCATAAGGGCATCCCGGAGAATTCATTGGCTGCCTACCAAAAAGCAATTGACCTTGGATGCGATTTTGTTGAAATTGATGTTCGAACCACAAAAGATGGCAAGTTTGTAAGTATGCACAATTCAACAATTGATGAATATGTAAAAGGCGCCAGGGGTAAAGTAAGTGAACAGACACTTGCGGAATTGAGATCGCTTGATATTGGCAGCCGGATCGGATCTGAATGGAAGGATACACGCGTTCCAACTTTCGAAGAAATACTAAAACTGTGTCAGGGAAAGATCGGAATCTACCTTGATCTGAAAGCTGCTTCCATACCGGCACTGGTTGAAATCATCAAAAAATATGGAATGGAAGGCGATATTCTCTGGTATATTCCTGCCTCCAACATGAAAGGAATCAAGGAACTTGTAACTGTTTGTCCCACTTGTGTGCCGATGCCGGATGCAGGACCTTCAAGTAATATTGAGGCGGTTATAAGCCATGTTCCCGCCAAAATGCTCGCTACAGACATGGGTGAGTTAAGTGAAAATTTTGTAAAAACAGCTCATCGGCATCACGCCATGGTAACTACCGATGAAAAAGAAGGCACACCGGCCGAATGGACACAAATTATTGAATGGAAAACAGATGGTATACAGACGGATAATCCCGCTGCCTTAATTGAATATCTAAAAACCAGGAAATGAATTTGTAGAGACGCATGGCATGCGTCTATGATGGCATGCGTCTATCATGGCATGCGTCTATCATGGCCTGCGTCCGTCATAACGTGTGAATTTCATTGTATGCCTCTCTCCTGATGGAAATCTTTATTCGACAATTTGAAGATCCCAAAACTCTCAGATGATCCGATTTGGCAACTAATAAAGATATTCTTAGCACACTGAAGAAGTACATATCAATCACCCCCGGCTAAGGAGAAATGACGCATCCCGGGGTGAGAAAAGAAAGAACTTTAGCCATTGGCTCGTTGATAACAAATATTTGTTTTAATTTTGAAACTTAGCGAACCGATTCTAATCTGAAATCTGCGATGATATTAAAACAAAAACAAGGCGGAAAACGCAAGGAGTTTGAGCTTATAAACAATACTGACTTACGAATAAAGGAGAAACAATCGGGCGAATTAAAAGAGTGGACTGTTAAGCTCGATATGATCGGCCATAACCTCGTTTATCAGGAGGCAACGCGAAAACGCTTCTACATAATGTCCTCATCTTTAGTGGCCTTTCTTATATTTATTACGATAGCACTCTATATGAGCGATGACTTTACGGGTAATCTTCCGGTTGTTATCGGGGTCTATATAATCATCGCTTCAATCATCTTGTTGTCCTTGCTTTCACCCCTGAAGAATGAAATACATTTGGTAGGTGGCAGCGTTAATTTAACCTTCTTCAAAGAGAATCCCTCTCCGGAAGCGGTAAAAACCTTCATAAACGAGATCATAAGGTTATCGAAGCAGCAATTATTGAATAAATATGCCAAAATTGATCCGGAACTTCCTGAAGAAACAGTGTTCACACAGCTAAATTGGTTAAAGAACAGGGATTTATTAACTGAAGATGAATACCAGGAGTTGAAGAACGAATACAAAACACAGCGATTAATTAAAGACTTTTGAATTCCTGGTCAATTGATTTTAATTAATAACCGTAATCCTGCCAAATAACTATTCCCAATCTTATGAACGCACTGAAATTAATTCAAAAGCAAGGCTTTACATGCTATGAGTTTCTTTTGCTGGAGGATACTTTATCGGTCAGACAAGCTACAATCACCGGGCGCAAAGAGTGGGTTGTAAAGCTGGATAACATTGGCTATAAAAAGAAGATGGAAAAGGATACAAGTTATATGAAGCCAATACTATTCATTTCCATGGGCTTGTTTGCTTTTCTGTTTGTAATCGGAAATATAGCTGATCATTCA
>JANXZJ010000194.1 GCA_025355585.1 Mariniphaga sp.
AAGGGCCTTTCAGTCGCATTCGACCTTGCAACTCACCGTGGATACGACTCCGACCACCCGCGTGTTGTGGGTGATGTAGGTAAAGCCGGTGTGGCGATTGATTCAATTCTGGATATGAAGATTCTTTTCGACAATATCCCATTGAATAAAATGTCTGTTTCGATGACGATGAATGGTGCAGTTTTACCTGTTTTGGCTTTCTACATAGTTGCTGCGTTGGAACAAGGTGCAAAGCTTGAAGAATTGGCGGGTACTATTCAGAACGATATTCTGAAAGAGTTCATGGTGCGTAATACCTATATCTATCCACCGGAATTCTCGATGAAAATCATTGCCGATATTTTTGAGTACACCTCGAAATATATGCCAAAATTCAACTCTATCTCAATTTCGGGTTATCACATGCAGGAAGCAGGTGCTACCGCTGATATCGAAATGGCTTATACACTGGCTGATGGTCTGGATTATATCCGAACGGGTATCAAAGCCGGACTAAGCATCGATGCTTTTGCACCACGTTTATCTTTCTTCTGGGCGGTTGGAATGAACCACTTTATGGAGATTGCCAAAATGCGTGCTGCACGTATGATTTGGGCTAAAATGGTGAAGCAATTTAATCCTAAGAGTGCCAAATCAATGGCGCTTCGTACACACTCTCAGACATCAGGTTGGTCGCTGACCGAACAGGATCCTTACAACAACGTTGGACGTACTTGTATTGAGGCAATGGCCGCTGTTCTTGGACATACACAATCGCTACATACAAATGCACTCGACGAAGCAATCGCTCTTCCGACAGAGTTCTCTGCACGTATAGCGCGTAACACGCAGCTTTACATCCAGCAGGAGACAGAAGTGTGTCGTTCGCTCGATCCATGGGCTGGTTCCTACTATGTCGAGTCTTTGACCAAAGACCTTGTTGAAAAAGCATGGGCATTGATCGAAGAGGTTGAGAAGTTAGGTGGTATGTCAAAAGCCATCGAAACCGGTGTGCCTAAAATGCGTATTGAAGAGGCTGCTGCACGTACACAGGGTCGCATCGATTCAGGAACACAGGCAATTATCGGTGTAAACAAGTATCGTCTCGAAAAAGAGGATCCGATTGATATTCTTAATATCGATAATTCTGCTGTACGTCTATCACAAATCGAAAGATTAAATAAACTTCGCGCAGAGCGTAACGAAGCAGAAGTGCTTGTAGCACTTGACGCAATTACCGAATGTGCCAAAACAGGTGAAGGCAATCTGCTTGAGCTGGCGATTATTGCTGCTCAGAAAAGAGCTTCATTGGGTGAAATATCAACTGCATGTGAGAAAATTGCAGGACGTTATAAAGCAACCATCAGAACAATATCAGGCGTGTACAGATCAGAAGCTAAGAACGATAAAGATTTTGAACAGGCACTTGCGCTTGTCAATCAGTTTGCAGAGAAAGAAGGTCGCCAACCACGTATCATGATCGCGAAAATGGGTCAGGACGGACACGACCGCGGTGCTAAAGTAGTGGCTACAGGTTATGCAGACCTTGGTTTCGATGTGGATATGGGACCATTGTTCCAGACTCCTGCCGAAGCAGCCAAACAGGCTGTTGAGAACGACGTGCATGTGTTAGGCGTTTCGTCACTTGCTGCCGGACATAAAACACTGATTCCTTCTGTAATGGAAGAGTTGAAAAAATTGGGTCGTGAAGACATCATGGTAATTGCCGGCGGGGTTATTCCTGCCCAGGATTACCAGTTCCTTTACGATGCGGGCGTTGTCGCTATCTTCGGTCCCGGTACTTCAGTTGCATCTGCAGGCAAGAAGATCATGGAGATTTTGGTCGCTGCGCAGGAGGATTGATAATCTTGAACAATTGAATGGTGATTAGCTAATTGCAGGTAATAAAATACTTGCATATAATTATTTCATCAAAGAATCAAAAATGGCTGTTCCGGTTTTCGGGATGGCCATTTTTTTGAGTATCATTTTGTTCTTCCCGACTTTGACCTTTTTCCTCAAAATGGAGATCTCTTTACCCAGGCATATTTAACCTTCGGTAATCTCGACAAATTGCATGCTGACTGAATTGCTTTTTTGTCTGGTTCTTCATATCAGGTGACATAGGATGATTGTCAGTTGAAGATTGATTTCTGTTTTTGACCGGAGCAGAGAACGATCAATCGGACCAAATGCTTCATCCAAACAGTTCGCGCAACTCACTATTTCACATTTTGAAATTGTCAAACCAACGATTTGACGACCTTAATTTTGCCCTAAAGATTTAAGAAAAGTGGGTTCTCTGTTTCTGTTTGTGGCGTTTATATTACAACTATTATAAAATCAACGAATTATGATGGTTTAAAATTATGCATTTTTTTCTATTATGATCTTGCCATTTCGGAAAATAGTTCCTTTCTTTGCAACGCTAAAAAATGGAAGGGCAATAAGCTTAAAATCCAGCTTTGGTACTTCAAATTTTTCGAAAATTCAGCGCAAGCTGTTTCGCAAAAGTTGATTTCTTGATGGTCTGTTCATCTAAGGGTTAGGATTCAAGATTTTCATTCTTGCCATAGGGGTTCGAATCCCCTACAGACTACATCAGTGTCATTTTCTCAATTTAAAAAATTGAATAGTGACCGTTTAAAAAAAATATATTACTTTTACGACCCCAATCAATGGGGAAGTTATTACGATGGTCTGTTCATCTAAGGGTTAGGATTCAAGATTTTCATTCTTGCCATAGGGGTTCGAATCCCCTACAGACTACGAATTTAAGAACAAAGAAATTTTATAGAAAATGGCAAACCATAAATCAGCTATTAAAAGAGCTAAGCAGAGTGAAGTTCGTCGTCTGCACAACAAGTATTTTTCGAAAACAGCCCGTAATGCGGTTCGTTTACTTCGTGAAACCACCGATAAGGCAGCTGCTGCTGAACTATTTCCTAAAGTAGCTACCATGCTTGACAAATTGGCCAAGCAGAATGTTATTCATGACAACAAGGCATCAAACCTGAAATCAAGTCTGGCTTTACACGTTAATAGCCTGTAGTTTTCAGATTTTAAATAATTTCAGAAGCTCATCCTCCAAAGGGTGGGCTTTTTTTGTTATTCTTCTTTTATTTCGGTAAATTTGTTTTAGTCACTGACAACTAATACACCAACCCAAAATGGAAGAGTATCGCAAATTGAATATCAAGAATTGGGCGCTTGAAGATCGTCCACGTGAAAAACTTTTGTACAGGGGGACTTCTTCACTGTCTGATGCAGAGTTAGTTGCTATTTTAATCGGTAGTGGTAACTCTGATGAGACAGCTGTGGAGCTATCGCGCCGAATCCTCGAAAAGGTGAAGAATAACCTGAATGAACTTGGCAAACTCAATGTCGAGAACCTGAAGGATTTTAAAGGGATTGGTGAGGCAAAAGCCATTTCAATTATTGCCGCAATGGAGTTGGGACGACGCAGGGACCATTCTTCCGCGCTGGAGATGGAAAAGATAACAGGCAGTAACGATGTTGCGCGTTACCTTCGTCCGCTCATCGGCGACTTGCCGCATGAGGAATTTTGGGTTCTGTTTTTAAACCGGCAAAATAAGATAATTGATAAACAGCGACTTAGTCAGGGTGGCATGACAGGCACTGTGATAGATGTTCGCCTTGTGATCAAAATGGCACTCGAAAAACATGCTACATCACTTATATTTGCACACAATCACCCATCCGGGAATTTGGATGCAAGCGATGCAGACCGCAAAATCACCCGACAGTTGAAAGAGGCCGCCGCTATTATGGATATTCCGTTACTAGACCATCTGATTATTACACAAAGCGGTTTTTTTAGCTTTGCTGACGAGGGT
>JANXZJ010000008.1 GCA_025355585.1 Mariniphaga sp.
AATAAAAACTCTATTTTATTGTTGATTAATTCATTATCGAGCGTTTGTTTAAATTTTAACGGAACTGGAAGCCCGTTGCCAAAGAGTTTCTTTCCCAACGATGTATTTAAAGCATCCGGATGGACATTCCAATAACGGTAGGTACCGCAAACATCTTCTCCAAGATAGGTTTCCTGGGCAACGAGAAAAACCTTCGCTCCGTTTTGTGCCGCACTTACAGCTGCTGCAACAGCAGCCGTTGATCCACCAACCACAACCACATCAACAGTATATGCCACCGGTATTTTACGTTCGGACTGGTAACAAAATTTTGAAGCACTGTTTTCGTTAACAGGAGCTTCGGGGAATGCAAACAGATTGCCGGATGCCAATACTGCCGAGCTCGTTACTGTTGTCAGAATAAAATCTCTTCGTTTCATATCGGAAGTTTCAATTTGTGGCGCATACAGCTCTAAAGTTTTGATTTACCTTTGAAGATGCACCTTTTATAATTGTTTCATATTTTACCCCGGGTTTCGCTCACTTCGATCACTTACCCATGGTTATTCAAATTCGATACCTTCAGTATCGTATATTCCAATTTTCGTTGGGTTTATTATTCGTCTGATATTCAGATGAAATTTGTGTAATTCCTCACTTTTCGCATTTTCCTGTTGTCGAATTGTCAAATTACGAAATTTTCACATTCACTCTGTCACTTTCCCACTCTTTCTCTCTTTCCTGTTTCCATAAAACCATTTATGAGTTGCTTCAATGATAATGAGCGTAACACAAATCAGGATAATGCCGGTTAATAACGTATTGATTGTTCCCTGGACACGCGTATTTTCGCCGGTTATTTGAGGAATATAGATATTGATCATATTCATAACTCCCCCGGTGATCGTGGTAATGCCAACAAAGATCATTGGCCCGACTGTAATCCAGATGTATTTTCGCTTTCCATTGTTGATCAGGAAAGAAGTTCCGATCGCGAGTGCAAGCGTTGCCAATAACTGATTGGCGACTCCAAACATCGGCCAAATGGTGGATACACTTCCTGTATAAATGAAATATCCCCAGGAGAATACAACCAGCAAACTTGTGATCAGATTCCCAGGTATCCAGTTGGTTCTTGCAAAAGGTGCATAAACTTTACCAAGGGCTTCCTGCATGATAAACCGGGCAATTCGGGTTCCCGCATCAACCGTGGTGAGGATGAAAAGAGCTTCAAACATAATGGCGAAGTGGTACCAATAGGACATTAATCCGGCAAGGCCGGGGATTGCTGAAAATATCTGGGCCATCCCAACGGCCAGCGATACGGCGCCACCAGGTCTTCCTGCAATAACTTCGCCAACTTCGGATGATAATTGGGCTAAATTAGTTTGAGTAAAACCCAAAGCCTGGAGTTGAGGAAGAATTTGAGCAAACTTTTCAGGAGATACATTAATCTGAAAATAGTCGAGCGGAAAAAGACTCGTTGCAGCGATTAATGCGAGGATACTTACCATCGATTCAGCCAGCATTGAGCCAACTGCAATCGGTTTGATATGCGACTCTTTCATGATCATTTTAGGGGTAGTGCCCGAACTTACGAGTGCATGAAAACCTGAGATGGCACCACAAGCAATTGTTATAAAAAGATAGGGGAAGAGTGTTCCCGGGATAATGGGGCCGCCGCCATGAATAAATGGGGTAAAAGAAGGCATTTTAATGACCGGGCTTACAACGATAATACCAATTGCCAACATCGCAATTACACTTAGTTTCATGATTGAACTCAGGTAATCACGGGGTGAAAGCAATAACCAGACAGGCAAAACAGAAGCAAAAAAACCATAACCTGCCAATAGAATTGTAAGTGTCTTGCGATCGTAAGTAAACCACGATTCAAAAGGGGATCCGGGTATATACTTCCCATAAATGACAGCAAGAGATAGCAGAATTACACCAATAACTGTTCCTTCAACCGTTCTGCCTTTCCGGAATTTAAACATCCACAACCCCATAAAAATCGCGATAGGTATTGTCGCTGCAATTGTAAATGTTCCCCACGAACTCTCCGCAAGGGCGTTTACAACCACAACACCTAAACCAGCCAGGGCAATGATCAGGATAATTAAAACGGCTATTGATGTGATTATTCCGCTGAAAGAACTGATTTCCGCCTTGGCAATTTCAGCCAGTGATTTCCCATCGTGCCGGACTGAAGCAGTAAGAATTACAATGTCATGAACAGCGCCTGCCATCACGGAGCCAACGAGCATCCATATAAAACCTGGCATAAAGCCGAACTGTGCAGCAAGAACAGGCCCAACCAATGGTCCGGCTCCGGCAATGGCAGCAAAATGATGCCCAAAAACGACCCATTTTGGCATCGGGTAGTAATTGTGTTTATCGAAAAGCCGTATTGATGGCGCTACTTCATTGTCGTTGAGCGTTAAAACCTTCGCGGCGATAAAGCTGTAATAAAACCGATACGCCAGCGTTAAGACAGCTAAAGCACCGATGACGAAAGGCATTGCATTCATGAGAATAATTGTTTAGTAGTTGTGTTGATGTTTCGTTTTTGTAGTTTAATAGAAGATATTACAAATGTGTTTCCTAGAATTAGTTTCCGAACCTGCTTTAAAGACTGTTCTTCTTCCGATACCGGTTTAGTTGTTTGGCGAGTTCGGGTGATTGAACGGGTAAATTTAGCAGAAAAAAGTAAACCCTGTTGGCAACATTTTCATTTTTACTGTCAAGCAGCTCACTGAGTTTACGTTGATCTTCGTAATCTGGGTTGTATCGTTTTTCGAGTAACGAAAGTATCACATTTACAAGGTAATAATTGTCATTGTTGATGTGGTTCATTAACGCTTGCGCAACTGGCCTGGTTAATTTCTCCGATTCGCGGATATATTCAATAGCCAGGTTTTTGATTCTGAATTCTTCGCTTTCGAGTAATTTAACGCACTCCGTTTGCAAGCGCTCCTGATCAATGCCAGAAAGCTTTAGAAACTTCAGTGCCTGTCTGGAAGATTGGTAATTTTCGCTCTGAAGAATGGTCAGTGCCGGTTCAATAAATTGATTGCTGTTCATATTGGATTCGCCGACCCAACGAAGTGCCATTATTTGATTGTAAGGATCTTTGTTTTGTAAGATGTTGGTTAGTAGTTTATTTGAAAGCAAATGTTCTTTCACATGATTAATTATGCTATCTCTGCTGGCTCCGTATGTCAGGTGCCAAAGTGTGTAAGAAGTGTATGCTGCTTCCGGTACAATCCACGGCGAGAGATTGGGAAGGGTAGCGCCGGTAATTCCATCGGTCTTTTTAACAGCTTGTTTTACAGGATGAATTTCTTCCGGTGTGTAGAAACCAAGTTGTGACGAAGAATCGGCCAGAATTTCACTGAGTCTTGTATAATCACTTTTTGAAAATGGGGTGTGTTCCTTTTTGGTTAACTCTTCACCAGGAGGAAGTGAATATCCAAGGTATTTTCCGGTTACTTCCCAATACAGTGTGATATCCACGAGCCGGCATAAACTGTCGATACAAACGGCGGTATGAATGTTTCGGCTGAAAGCTTCAGGCTGGCTTTTAGCTGAGAAATAGATCGTCAGCGTATCGTCAGGGATAGAATCATTGAAATTAATCAGGACTTTGCTTGTTTTAGTGGCAGTGTCAGGACGAAAGGGTGAATCAATAAATATTCGGCCCTTTTCGTCAGGATGGATGCCTCCCAATAAAAGCAAAGCAAAACACGTAAGAATACCTTTGTTCATTGGTTATTTCATCTCAGCCAGCGTGGCCCATATTTCGACCAAACTTGCCTGATCGAGTAACCATTTGTACGGATCATCTTTTTGCCCTTTCCAGTCTTTGCTGAACAGGCC
>JANXZJ010000048.1 GCA_025355585.1 Mariniphaga sp.
ATTACTATATACAGATAAAACAGTCAGGTGCGGTTATAGTTTTGACTTATGTGAAAAATGTAACTCTTTTTAGAAATTGTGTAACACTTTCCGGATTAAAAGAATTCACCTTTGCATTGTATTAATTACTTTAAAATATAAAATTAGGTAATATGAAAACTTTAAAATTAGTTGCTTTGGGAATTGTGCTGTTTTTCGCAGGCGCAGCTCAGGCTCAAGTTTCAGTACGTTTTAACATCGGTTCTCAGCCGGCATGGGCTCCGGTAGGCTACGAAGATTCACGTTATTACTATCTGCCAGATGTTGAGGCCTATTATGATGTCAGTAATTCGATGTTTATTTATTTCGAAGGAAATTCATGGATTCATCGCAGTTACCTTCCCAACCGATACAGAAACTATGATTTGTACCGTGGATACAAGGTAGAAATGAGAGGTTATCGTGGAAATACCCCTTACTATAATCATCGTGAATATAGAGCAAAATACGCAAATGGAAAGAACAGGTTTGTTCAAAGGACCATTGGTGAACGACCGGGAAGTGCGTACTACCGCGATAAAAGTGACCGCGAAAGAAACCAGTCTAACAGAGGTCGTTACAATCAGATTAAAGGTAATGATAAAGCAGGTGATGCCAGTTATGACAAACGTGGTAATGAAAGAAATCAAAAAAATGACAATGGTCGTAGCAACGGAAATAAAAAAGAGAATAAACGCGACGACAAAGGAAACAATAAAAGAAAATAAATAATCGGTCGGGAAATTAACGAGGCCATCTCAATTACATTTTGAGATGGCCTCGTTTTTGCCTATTAGTTAATATATTTCAAGAAATATATTTGCTTAATGATTAACTACTTCGCCCTCACCACAAAAATACCGGTTGTATTTTTCGAGTCCTTTAGATAATCGGCCAGCGGAACTTTGGTGGTTCCAACTTTACCACCCGACAAAGAGGCATGAAGCAGATAAACCCGTCCATCTTTTTTGAAAAGTATCCCAACATGCGATACATCCATTCCCGGTATTTTAGTTACGAGAGCGATAATGTCTCCATCCAGCATTTCTTTTTCGCGGTTCGCAATTTTCTCCTTTGGAATATAGAAAAATGGTTTGCCAGACACTTGAACTTCAATTTGTTTGATCTCTTTTATCAATACTGGATTTGCCTTCAACTGCGGATACGAATCAGGATGGGTACCCATAAAGTTAAGGGAAATGGGACATTTTACACCGCCAATTTTCGAAGACACATCTTCAACGATCCCTTTTTCGGCATTATTTGTAATCCATTCACCAAAATAATGTAACCGGCTTACATAGCCGTTCAGCTGACCGTTGCGGTACCTGATCTTTTCAAGTTCATTTGTGAAACTTTCAAAGGTTGGATTTCCGCTTTTAATCGTCCTTGCAATTGCCAGGCAATTCTCTGCAAATGTTGTGCAATCAAGTTCGCGTAAATTAACCACAAGGTTTTCATCAACAGTACGATCCAACGTATTTCCAACATATGGCGTTCCCATAAAATCGTTTCCGATCTTCAGCACCAATTCACCTGTGGAAAGGTTACTGTCCTTCGAAAACTTATCGAATTTCTCCTGAAGCAATACCTTGTCTTTTTCGGTCACGACAATTTTGGGAACAGCAACAGCCACAGAAACTACCAAACTGAGGGTGAAAGTCAAAACAAACAACAATAAAACCCTTATCTTCATCACTTTAGTCATTAGTTTAAAACAAACCATTTATCACATTAGCAGACTATTACTTATGTCTTTTCTTTAATTCCCTGGCAATATCTTCAATGCGATAACCTTTGTGCGACAAAAGGACGATCAGGTGGTATACAAGGTCCGACGCTTCGTAAAGCAACCGTTCGTCATTTCCGGCCATGGCTTCGATGACCGTTTCAATGGCTTCTTCTCCGACCTTTTGCGCCATACGGGATAGTCCATCTTCAAACAACGTGGTCGTGTACGACCCTAGCGGCATTTCGCGTTTCCGTTTATCAATGAAATCCTGCAAATGTTTCAGGAACATCAAATCATCCTGCTTATTGACTTCACCCCAACAGGTATCAGTACCGGTATGACATACAGGACCAACCGGATTGACTTTTATCAAAAGGGTATCCTGATCACAATCAGGTTGAATGGTAACAACTTTCAAAAAATTTCCCGACTCCTCCCCTTTTGTCCAGAGCCGGTTTTTTGTACGGCTGAAAAAAGTAACCAATCCTGTTGAAACGGTTTTGTCGTAGGCCTCTTGATTCATAAACCCCACCATTAAAACCTTGTCTGTCGTATTATCCTGAATTACAGCTGGAAGAAGTTCACCTGCCAGTTTATTGAAATTAAGTTCCATATTTATTTTGCGTCAAATTTATTACTTTGCAACCCTTTCGTCTTTGCACGAAAACCTTTAAATCAATTTTTAAGCGGAAGACTATTCAATTTTCTTATCTCACGCAAATTTGTTGCCCGCGAAGGTAGTGCTTTAGATCGGGAATGGCAATTTCACGAAAGTGGAAAATGCTGGCAGCAAGCCCGGCATCTGCTTTCCCAAGCTTGAAAACATCAGCAAAATGCTCCATTGTTCCGGCTCCTCCCGATGCAATAAGCGGAATTGTCAGAATTTCGGAAAGTTTTGCGAGCTCTTTATTTGCAAAGCCATTCTTAGTTCCGTCGTGGTTCATCGAGGTAAAAAGGATTTCGCCGGCGCCGCGGTTTTCGGCTTCTTTGGCCCATGAGAAAAGTTCTTTTTCGGTAGGAATGCGACCTCCATTAACGGTAACTATCCAATGATTATTTGCTTCGCGCGCATCTATCGCCACAACAACAAACTGACTTCCAAAATTACGGGCCAGATCGTCAATTAGTTGCGGATTTCTAACGGCAGAAGAATTGATTGAAATTTTATCAGCGCCCGCAGCAAGTAAAGCCTCTGCATCTTTCATCTCACTGATTCCACCACCAACTGTAAACGGGATATCGAGGTTTTGTGCAATTCGTCTGACCAGTTCAACAAAGGTCTTGCGCCCTTCGTGTGTAGCGGTTATATCTAGGAAAACGAGTTCGTCGGCGCCTTGTTCCGCATAAAGCTTCCCCAACTCCACCGGATCGCCCACGTTAATGATATTTATAAAATTGACTCCTTTTACAGTTTGGCCGTCCCTGATATCGAGGCATGGTATGATTCGTTTTGCAAGCATTCCTTTTAATTTAAAAATTCCCTGATCTCATCCATCGTAATCCTTCCTTCATAGATTGCCTTTCCGGTAATTACAGCCGGAATTCCGGCATTCTGCAATTCAAGAATATCGGCCATCGAACTCACACCTCCACTTGCAATCAGGTAGGCGTCCGGAACCGTAAGAAGGATCTTCTTATAAAGTTCGGTAGCGGCACCCTGTAACATCCCGTCGCGACTAATATCGGTACTGATTATTTTTTTGATCCCCTTTGAATGCCAGTTATTTATAAAAGTGAAAATATCAGTTCCGGTACTCTCCTGCCATCCGGCTACCGCGATCATTTCGTTTTTGGCATCAGCGCCGAGAATGATCTTATCCACACCAAATTTCTTGATCCATCTAATAAAAATCTCCGGCGATTTTACTGCAATACTTCCCCCAGTTACCATCGATGCACCTGATTCGAATGCGATTTTCAGATCTTCATCCGATTTCAATCCACCGCCAAAGTCGATAATTAAATTGGTATTCGCAGCAATACTTTCCAAGACTTTCTGATTCACAATGTGATGAGCTTTTGCTCCATCGAGGTCTACCAAATGCAATCTCTTCAAACCAACCGCTTCGAACATTTTTGCAACTTCAAGCGGATTTTCGTTGTAAATCGTTTTTAGCTGATAGTCACCCTGGCTTAGCCGGACACATTTACCGTCAATGATATCAATGGCAGGTATAATTTCAATCTTCATGATGCTCAAACTATCAGATTTATAAAGTTTTCAAGGATTTTGGCACCTGTCTTGCCGCTTTTCTCTGGATGAAACTGTGTGGCATAAAAATTATCGCGCTGAAGTGCTGCACTGAACGGAACCAGGTAATCGCAGGTTGCAACAGTATCTGCGCCGGTCGTAGCATAATAAGAATGAACAAAGTAGAAGTATTCCTCTTCGCTTATATGGTTAAAAAGAGAGGTCTTTAGTCCGGAAACACTGTTCCAACCCATATGCGGAACTTTGAATGAAGTGGAATCATCCGGTTGCGGAACAAATCTCCTGACCATTTCAGGAAAAATATCCAGACACTTCGTATCACCTTCTTCGGAATGAGCGCACATCAGTTGCAATCCTAAACAGACGCCAAGGACGGGCTGCCGGAGGTCACAAATCAATGCGTCTAACTTATGTTGCCTGAGATAACTCATTGTAGTCGAAGCCTCTCCTACCCCAGGGAAAATCACCCGATCAGCACTTCTGATTTCATCAGGATCTGAAGTGATCATTGCCGAAATACCAAGCCGCTGCAATGCAAAATCTACAGACCTGATATTTCCTGCATTATATTTTATTATTGCAATCTTCATTCTTAATTTTGTTGATTTTTGATGATTCAAACATCAGAATAGCCTCATGATCTGACATATAAATGTATGTATGCAAACTATACATCCTATAACCTTTTTTGTATCTCTGATTTCAGTTTTGGCAGATGATTGATTACGATACTCCAAATTAAATCATCAGATATTTTATCATAACCATGCGTTATGCGATTTCGAGCTCCAATAATTTTTTGAGCATTGGCAATCTCAAAATTATTGTCCCTTTTTAAAATCCTGTTAACTGCCTCACCGATAATCTCAATATCTCTCTCAACAGCACGTTTGGTCCTAATATCCTTTGAATAATCCTCAAATTTTCTGGGTCTATCTCCAAAATAACTTTCAAGCTCAATTACAGATTGCAAAATATCATACAACCAGGTTTTAATCTCGCTATCCATAAACAAGTCGCTTAGATAAATCTAGTGATTGACGCAGATAAGGATTATTTATAGCTTTATCTTCAAGTAAATCAATATCGCGCTTAAAAAGTTTTTCCAATGAAAATTTCAAATCGAAATAATTATCAGCATAATCATACAAATTAACACCTTGAAAATCAACAATAAAATCAATATCGCTGTTTTTTTTAAATCTATCAGTTAACACAGATCCAACAACAAACAACCTTTCCACCCTATGTTTTTTGCATAAATCGCGGACGCTATCAATATTTTTTTCAACCAAATTCATCATACGAAAATACTAATATTTTATTACCTGGCTACTTAAGCAGTAATCCAATAACCCGTACCATTTCGTTAAACTCATTCTGCTTGAACAAACGTGTCATAAAAACGATCTTCCCTTTTTGGTCGATGATCACGTTTCGAGTCACTCCTGCCTTTTTATTGGCAAAAATTCCAAAAACATTTGCAAATGGATCTATAGCAAGCGGGTAAGTAATATCCATCTCCTTCTGGTACCTTTGAACCTTTTCGAGCGGTTCGTCACGATCAACTCCGAAAAGTAAAAAATCGGAATTTCGTTTGTATTTCAACCAGATATCGCGTTCGATAAATGGAATTTCTTTACGACAAACGCCACACCAACTTGCTGTGAATTGCAGCATTACCACTTTCCCTTTCCAATCTTTTGAAGATATTTTTTTTCCGTTTATGAGGGTCATCGAAAAATCAGGTATGGTATCGCCGATTTTGGATGTAAATTCGTAGTCAGCGGGAATTTCCTGATAGGGAAGTTCATTATTCGTCTGGGCAAAAGCATTCGTGAAAATTAACATGCCCACGAGGACAATTTTAATATTTATAAAAATGCTTTTCATTATAAATCTATTAGTTGAATACTACGGTCCTATTATTATAAACCAATACTTTCCGCTGAAGATGCTTATAAACAGCTTCACTTAAGACAATTTTTTCGAGATCGCGTCCTTTCCGGATTAGACTGTCGACGTTATCAATATGAGATATACGAACAACATCCTGAGCGATAATCGGCCCGGCATCGAGATCAGTTGTAACATAGTGACTTGTAGCCCCTATGATCTTCACCCCTCGTTCGTGAGCCGCATGGTAAGGTTTAGCACCCGCAAATGCCGGCAAAAATGAGTGGTGTATATTAATGATCCTATTGGGATAATTTGACACAAACTGATCAGAGAGTACCTGCATGTACCTGGCTAATACAACAAAATCTATATTGTATTGTTTAAGAATTTCGATTTCTTTCAGCTCCTGGGCCGCTTTATTTGAATTGTTCTTTTCAATAAGATGAAAATCAATACCAAAACGTTGAGCGACTGGCCTTAAGGTATCGTGATTGCTGATTATCAGCGGAATCTCAGTTTCCCAATCACCGGCTGTATACCTCGAAAGTATATCAAAAAGGCAATGTGACATTTTTGATACAAACACAGCCATCCGTGGAGGCTTATCGGAAAAATGGAGCGAAAACTTAATTGCAAATTTCTGTGCAATAAGTGTTTGAAAATAGTCGGCTATTTTCTCACGAGGAATTGCAAACTTCTCCAATTCCCACTCAACACGCATGTAAAAAAGCTCTTCTTCGTGATCGACATGTTGATCAAGGTAGATGATGTTACCGCGATTTTCGTTTAAAAATTCGGTAACAGCTGCCAGTATCCCTTGTTTATCAGGACAATGAATGAGCAATATTGCAGTGTTTCTTATCCCGGTTTCTTTGCGGATCGATTGCATATATTTGTTTGAAAATTATTTACCTCTGAATAGATTAAAGTACGCCTTTTGTGCTTGGAAGCGACTGAACAAATGGGTCTTTGCGGATTGCCATTTTCAACGCACGTGCAAAAGCCTTGAAAATTCCTTCAATCTTGTGATGTTCATTCGTGCCATCTGCCTTAATGTTCAGATTAGCTAAAGCTGAATCAGACAATGACTTAAAAAAGTGAAAGAACATCTCTGTTGGTACGTCACCTACTTTCTCCCGAAGAAATTTTGCATCCCATACCAGCCACGATCTTCCGCCAAAATCAAGCGCGACCTGCGCCAGACAATCATCCATGGGCAGACAGAAACCGTATCTTTCAATACCTCGTTTGTCTCCAAGCGCCTTCCGGATGGCCTCACCAAGGGCAATACCTGTATCTTCGATCGTATGATGTTCATCAACGACCAGATCCCCTATTACTTTGATTGTCAGATCACACCCCGAATGTCGTCCGATCTGGTCGAGCATATGATCAAAAAATCCCAAACCAGTGGAAACATCGCAATTCCCGGTGCCATCCAACTTCAGTTCAACGAAAATATCGGTTTCAGATGTTTTTCTATGTATTGTGGCGGTACGTTCACCGGTAGCCAGAAAGCTGAATATATCGTCCCAACTATCAGTAATTAAAGCACACGACTGATTAAGTTTTTTGGTATCAAGTTCGCTCATCCGGCTTTGAGAAGCGAAAAATATTCCTTTAGCACCCAGATTTTTTGCCAGCTCAATATCTGTCGTCCGATCACCAATAACATACGACCCGCCGAGATCATATTCTTCTGAAAAATAATCCTTCAGCATACCTAAACCCGGTTTGCGATTGGGTGATTTGTCAGCTGGCATGGAGGGATCAATATGAATATTACTGAATTTAATACCTTCATTTTCAAAATTTTTCAGCATCATCCGCTGTGCCGGCCAAAATGTCTCCTCGGGATAGGATGTGGTCCCCAGCCCATCCTGATTGGAGACTATGACTAATTCAAAATCAAGAAGTTTCAGAATATTATACAGATTCCGGAATACTCCGGGAATAAACTCCAGTTTTTCAAGCGAATCAACCTGCATATCGTTTGATGGCTCTACAATCAGCGTTCCATCACGATCAATAAAAAGGACTTTTTTCATTCTGTATCAGTTTTACTCTTTCGTATAATTCTATATCAAGTCATCCAACGCTTCAATCAAAGTGGCATTTTCCTCAGGCGAACCAATACTAATCCGCAAACAACCTTCGCAAAGCGAGATGGAGGAGCGGTCTCGCACGATAATTTTCTCATCGACAAGATATTGATAGATTCC
>JANXZJ010000055.1 GCA_025355585.1 Mariniphaga sp.
AAAAAGAAATGCTTTGATAAAAACGTAATTCCCTTTAACCAGGCCTGCATATCGTTGTGCGACATTTATAGCATCACCTTGATCCATAATCGTAAGATTTTAATTTTTTCGATCCATTCCAGTGCAAAATCTGGAGTACACAGTAAGTAAAACTCTCCTGATTTTTGAATTCGCCTTTATTGGATATCCCACTGAAAATCGATGAACCTTTTTGGCAATGATTTATAAAAAACTCGGAAACTGAAAGGAAACAACCCAACCCTCTTCATGATGCTTTCGATGGAAAGTCAAATGTAGGGTTGGGTTAAAAACGAAACAAAACAAATTCTTTTTCTTAGTCAGGATTCTGATTGTTTACCATCATTTTGCCAGGTGCATCCGCCTGTTCGGAGCAACATTTATAATATGGCGGTTCATCAAGGCCATCGGTATGCATATGAACCATCACAAGGGGGTCAATAGGATTTAGCAAGTCGGGACAATCATTGCCTTCACAACCCGTTGGTGCAGAATCAGCAGAGCCAATACTAAATGATGAACCAACAAAAAAGATAACACCACAGCTAAACAATGTTAGCACTAAAAAAAGCAATTTACTTTTCATAATTATTTAATTTAATTAGAGTCTGTCCATAATGTCGGACAAATCAAACATACCTACAACTGCTTTCGCTACGCGGAGCGGGATTTTCGCTCCGGCGGGTCATTTTGACGAGTTGCAACCTATGGTTTTTGTTAATATCTCAATGGAATTTGTTAATAGTCAACGATTTTCAGACTTTTAAGCGCAGTCATCCCTTGATTTTTCAATCTTCAAATAGCAACCTCCGAAAAGCCAATCCCCAAAGGTTATCAGGCGGCCTGCGCAAGGCTTTTCTCAACGAGGATACTCCTCATGATCATGGCTGTCAACACTCGGAGGTTATACCCCAGGGCACTCCACATGACTTTGGCTTGAAAATGTACCCAGCCTTTCCAAGTACACCATTCCAAATTAAAGCCCCGCTTCAGGTTGGAGATGACCGCCTCAATCGAGCTGCGCCATTTCTTCAACCGGGTTTCCATGTTCTTGCTACTGACCTGATTTTGAAGGCTTCCAACTACTTTATTGAAAACGATGTTCCTGATTTTCATTTTTTTAGCAAAATTCAGGTTGTCCAGTGTCGCGTAGCCGCCATCGGCAGCACTATCGCGGGGTACCTTGCCGTAAGCCTCGACCACCCGACTAATACACCCCTGATAAAGCGTTTTATCTCCCGGGTTTCCTTTCAAAACCTGACAATCCAGGATCAGATTACTGGATCCAGTGGCCAACGACACTTTGTGGCCGAACTCCACTTCCCGCTGGCCCTTAACAATAATGTCAGTGTGAAGCTCATAGATCGAAAACAATTTCTTTTCGTTTGGAACCTTACGGCCTTCTATTTGCAAGTCGTAGGCCATGTCGAAAACCTGGCGCATCAGTTTAAGCAAATTGCTCATTTGGGTCAGGATAGGGGCGGCTGCCAAGTTCCCGGAGTTTTTTTTTACCAGATTCGAGGTCTGGTTGATTACCTTGGTGAAACGAATCAACTGAACGCAAAACAAGCCATAACGGGCTTCTTCCTTTTTGGTCACATTCAGCGTGAAATAGGTTTTCTTGGCGCCCTTGGTGTAATCAATATAGCTAAGGTCCGTGATTTCCTTTTGAAGATGGCCCAGCAGACGATGGCTTTCCTTGATGCAATCCCAAACCAACGCATTATTCGTCGGATAATGAATGTTGCTCTTTACCACCGTGGTATCCTGGCACACTTGCTGAACGTCCTCGTAACCTTCCCCTATGGCTATCTGGTTGATCCGGTACAACACCTTTTGAAGTGTCTCCGGCTTAATTCTCGAAATATAGCGTTGAAACATCTGAAAACTAAACGGTTTCCTAAGGTCCAGCTTAATAAAGGTGGCGCAAATCCGGGAATCATACTGGGCAGCTGCCAGCTCCCGGTAATCCATGCCTTTCATCTCCTTATAGATGGCGGCACGCACAATCTGCTCAACCGTGGGAACATCGCCACGGCCAAACTTACTGCCGGAGCTTTTGCCCATGATATCATTCTTAAAAAGTAAAAAAATGTCAGAGTGCTGTTCTAATATCGTATCGATAACTCCAAACTCCGGATTCCGCGCCCAGTCTGGCTTTTCGAATTTCAGCTTAAAATCTTCGAATAATTTCATGACTATTTTTCGCTTAGTAGTTTAGCAAAACTATACAAAATTAGAATGCCAACATGTTGATAACCAACATACTTGTTAACAATTTAGACATTAGAGACAGACTCTAATTA
>JANXZJ010000061.1 GCA_025355585.1 Mariniphaga sp.
CACCCCTTCAACTTGAACTATTGCTTTCCATACCTCAGGAATTAAAGGATAAAACCGTAAAATGCACGGTCACCTATGGAACTGATATTTTTCGTATAGATTACAATTTATATCAAATCAGACCTGTCAATTCGCTACAAATGGTTGTGGACGATACGATCGGTTACGCTTTTAAATATGCAGACAGAACAAAGCTTAATTCACTTTTTGATTTGAGACATCAATCAGATGATATACTGATCATTAAGAATGGATTGATTACCGATACCTCATATGCGAATATTGTCTTTAAAAAAGAAGGTAAATGGTATTCGCCTCAAAATCCGCTATTAAAAGGAACCCGGATAGATCGTTATTTCCGTGAAGGTCGTGTCACTCCTGCCCTTCTTCGTTCTTCCGATCTACCGCTTTTTTCTGAAGCCAGAATTGTAAATGCGATGATTTCAATAGAAAATTCGCCGGTTATTCTGATCAAAAATATTTTTAATCAAAAACGCTAAATATTAAGCATTTAATTGATTTACGTTCTAAAACTAAATTCATACTGAATTCGAAAGTTAATAAACAAAACTTTATTTAGAACGTTTAAAAATTGACTCAAAATGTTCATTCTGTTGCATTGCTTGAGAACTTTAATATTTTCATTCTGTTTAATTAAAAAAGTTTAAATAATTTGCATATGAAAGGAAAAAAAACGCTTCGGATCTCTTTAATGCTTGTTTTTACGGCCGCTGTTCTTTTGGTGGTTCAAACCCGTTGCAGACATAGTGATCTTGATGCTTCGACCCTTGATAAAGTATGTTATACCAGGGACATAGCTCCAATATTATCTGGTTGCAGTGATCCGACAAAAGGATGTCACACTCAAAATGGCGGTGAAAGCGGATATGTTTTTACAGATTATGCGTCGGTTTATAAAGCGGTAAAAACACCTTTTAATGCGCAAAAAAGCCCGCTTTACCAGGCGATTACCGGAAAGGGATTTAAACAATTGATGCCTCCTTCAGGTCCTCTATCCCAAGCAAATAGGATTTTAATCCGAGTATGGATAGATCAGGGCGCTGTAAACGATCCAACCTGTGTTACTACTGTTGGAACCGTTAATTCTGTTGGCTCTACTATTGCTGATAAGGTTTGCTTTCAGCGCGATTTACTACCTGTTTTAAGTACTTCTTGCGGAATCACCGGTTGCCACGACCAGGCATCGCACAAATCAGGGTATATCGTCACAAATTATCCAACCGTTATGAGCAATCTTGTGAAAGCAGGATCGCCTGCGACCAGCAGACTTTATACTGTCATTAATGGAAATACTTCATCCGAGAATTTCATGCCTCCAAAACCTTACCCTGCTTTATCGGCAGCAGTAAAGGACAGCATTTTCAATTGGATCAAGAACGGAGCTTTAAACGATGTTTGTGTCTCATCATGTGATACAACCGGTGTGATTACTTACCAAAACCAAATAGCTACCTTAATATCGAAAAACTGTATTTCTTGTCACATAGGCGCGAATGCAAGTAAAGGGATACTACTTGATACTTATGCCAATGTAAAAGCATACCTTGACAACGGAAAATTACTGGCTGCCGTAAAAGGGACAACGATACAAATGCCTCCGGGATACAAAATTACCACCTGTGAACTTAGAGAAATCGAACTTTGGAAAGCGAATGGTGCAATACAGAATTAACTCAAAAATATGAAGAAATTAGTTTTACCAATTGTGTTTTTTATCCTGTCTGGTTGTTATTACGACAGTGAAGAAGCCTTATACGGCAAACCCGGATCAGGAACATGCGATACTACTGTTAGTAAATTCAGTACTCAGGTTAAACCAATCCTGCAATCCAATTGTTATGTCTGTCATTCGAACACCAGCGCATCAAGCAGCGGTGCAGGAATACAACTTCAGGATTACGCGAATGTTAAAGTCTATGTCGACAATGGAAAACTGGTTAGTTCTATAGAACATACTTCAAATTTCCCAATGCCAAAAGGAGGCGGAACACTCAGCGCATGTGATATCTCAATTATAAAAGCCTGGATTACGAAAGGGGCATTAAATGATTAATTCTATGAAAAACAACTTATTGACTTCTGCATTTATTTTAGGGATGATTGTCCTTTATTCAATTCCTGCTAAAAGTCAGGATTTGGATGCTTTGCTCGAAAAAGAGTCTAAACCCCTGACAACTTACGCAACAGCAACCTTTAAATCCACAAGGATTGTAAACGGTCACTCGGTAGAACGGATGAAAAAGAAACAACTCGAATTCAGGGTTTCTCACCGTTTTGGTGAATTGAACACCGGTTCTTACAATTTTTGGGGGATCGACCAGGGTACGATCCATTTAGCTTTGGAATATGGACTGACTGATTGGCTGGAAATTGGAATAGGCCGAAGCACCTACGAAAAAACAGCCGACGCATTTGCTAAAGTTTCGATTCTGCGACAAAGTGCCGGCGAAAAAAATATGCCAATTCAACTTTCGTATTTGTCAAGTACAGAGATTATTGGTTTAAATACCAATCCGGCAATGCAGCAAAATTTCTCATCGCGAATGTCCTTTGTCAATCAAATCCTGATCGCACGAAAATTCAATGAGAGCTTATCTTTGCAATTGACTCCGACTTATATACACCGGAATCTTGTCCCCACTGAATTGGACAGGAACGACCTTTTTGCGCTCGGTATTGGCGGTCGCTACAAAATAACAAAGCGGATGGCCTTTAACGTGGAATATTTCTATGTCTATCGTGACAATGCAATCACACTTCCGGTGACTTATTACAACCCGCTGTCAGTTGGTATTGATATTGAAACCGGGGGGCATGTTTTCCAGATTATGCTTACCAATTCTACAGCAATGCGTGAGGGTGGTTTTATCGGCAAAACGACCGGAGGCTGGTCTAACGCCGGAATTCATCTTGGATTCAATATTTCGAGGGTCTTTTCATTTAATAAATAACAAAAAACATCAATATGAATAAGTTAATATTATTATTTGCCTTTGCTTTGGTATTCGTTAATGCCGGAGCACAAAATCGTTTTTTTACGAAAGACGCCAAAATCAACTTCAACTCTTCTACTCCACTTGAAGATATTATTGCAGAATCGAACCAGGCAACAACCTTCATTGATATTGAGAAAAACGAAGTGGCATTTTCGGTGTTGACAACCTCGTTCAAGTTCCGCAGGGCCTTGATGGAAGAACATTTCAACGAGAATTATATGGAGTCAGCGAAATTTCCAAAAGCTAAGTTTACAGGTAAAATCGTTTCGCCTATTGACTGGAAAAGCGAAAAGGCTGTCGTTGTTGATGTCAATGGCGAACTTACCATGCATGGCGCAACGAAACAGGTAACTTTGAAGGCTATGATTACACCCGGAAAGACCAAGGTTACTGCAACTGCTGAATTAAAAGTTACTCCCGAAGATTTCAAGATTGCAATTCCATCAGCAGTAAGAGATAAAATTGCCAAGGAGGTTACGATTAAGATTGATGCCGTTTATGCACCTTATCAACAATAATCAAAATCATGGCTAAGCTAAAAACGTTCCGAATTATTTTGTGGATTTTTTTGATTGGAATAGTTGTCGGATCTGCTGGCGTTTATTACGTTTTCAATATGCCACGCCGGAATATATCCAAAGAAAATGCAGTTTACACATTGGAAGCCAAGCAATTGATTTCATATTTCAAAAGTGATGAAGCAGTAGCAACCAAAAAATACCTCGACCAGACGATTGCTGTTAAAGGTGAAATTAAAAGTATAAGAACCTTGGATAACCACAGTATGGTATTTAGTCTGGAAGATGAAATGGAAGGTGTAAGTTGTACAGTTGACAGTGCCGATGTAGTAAAAAGTTCATCAAAACTCAGCCAATTCGTTAAAGGATCGACCGGCACTTTTAAAGGACGATGCTCCGGAATGTTAATGGATATTCAAGTGATCAACTGCGTGCCTGAATAATCAGGACGTTCAATATACTGAAAATCAATCGGACAACTCGCACAACAAAAAATTGTGTGAGTTGTTTGTTTTTATACAACTATCTGTCTGAATTTCCTTTCGGAACCATAAATTAATGATTGGACCAATATTATAATCAACATTTCATTCTTAAATGAGATATAACCCGTTGCAATCCGGTTTCCGCTTTTTAAATTTTACTTTTTACCTGCTGTTATTGGGAACATTGCTGATTACATCATGCAAAAACTCAACGACCTCGCACGATATTCCAGGAAATGGAAATTCGGGCAGGATCATCTCATTTTCAGGATACGACTGGCTTGTCAAATCATCATCATCCACTATTTCGGGTACCGCAGCACCCGGAAATAATTACTTCTCCGATTCAACAGAAAATGTTTGGACCGATAAAAACGGGTGGCTGCATCTTAAAATTACCAATAGGAACGGCAAGTCGTTTTGCGCTGAAGTGGCACTTTTGCGACCATTGGGATACAAAAAATACATTTTTCAGGTGAATAGCCGGATTGACGGATTTCACCCGAATGTTGTCGGAGGATTATTTACCTATCTCGATGGAACAGACAATGCAGAAGAAATGGATCTTGAATTTTCAAGGTGGGGAGATATCAATAAAGCTACAAATGCTCAATATTCTATACAACCATCTGATAGCATTGGAAATACAAAGAGTTTTCGTCTTACTTTAAATGGAGATGCTTCAACGCATCTGTTTGATTGGAAACCCCAAAAAGTAGACTTTGCCAGCTATCATGGACATTGGGCTTCACCTCCGGCTGACAGTAATTTGATTATCAATAAATGGACCTACTCGGGTAAAAATATCCCTGTAAATCAAAATGGGAAAATTCATATTAATTTGTGGCTTTTTCAACGCGGGAAGATTGATCCGAACGATCATCCTGAAGCCGAAATGGTTATTAAGAATTTTCAGGCGCTTTGATTTGGTATTCAGAATTAATTCAGCTGCAGTCTGCCAGAAGCCATTAAATAACTTTTATTTAACAGACAAGTTACAACATAAAAATGATTTTTTGTGTTATACTTATACTTTCAAAGAAACTACAAATGTCGGTACAAAATTATCTTTTAAATATCCCTGAAACAACTGATAAAAGGGTTGTAATTGTCGGTGGCGGATTTGGTGGCCTTAAACTTGCGCTAAAACTTCATACAAAGAAATTTCAGGTAGTCCTGCTCGATAAAAACAATTACCATCTGTTTCAGCCTCTGTTATACCAGGTTGCAATGTCGGCGCTTGAACCCAGCGCCATCTCGTTTCCACTGCGTAAAGTCTTTCAGAAGACCGGTATTCATTACCGCATGGCACGATTGGAAGCTGTTGATCCCGAAAAAAATGAAGTGCTTACCGATATCGGACAACTAAAATACGACTACCTTATTTTGGCAACCGGGGCGAAGACCAATTTTTTCAACCAGGAGAAGATCGAAAAATTCACCTTGCAGATGAAATCAGCTCCAGATGCGCTTTACATTCGGAACCAAACACTTCTGAATTTCGAAAAAGCGTTGAATAAAAGTCATAAGAAGGATGTTAAGTCATATCTGAATGTGGCTATTATAGGAGGAGGACCAACAGGTGTTGAGCTGGCCGGCGCAATGGCCGAAATGAAACGGTATGTATTGCCGAAGGATTACCCTGAGCTTGATATGAGTAATATGAAGATCATGCTTTACGAGGCATCTCCCCGACTACTAGCCGGAATGTCAGAGACTTCTTCGAGAGTTGCAAATGAATATCTCCAAAAATTGGGTGTCGAAGTGCATACAGGGACTGCTGTTAAGGATTACGATGGCCGTACGCTGACTTTGCCGGATGGAGTGACCGTCGATGTTAAAACTGTCATCTGGGCCGCAGGAATCACCTCTGCAAGGATCGATGGGATTGCAGAAACATCATACGGGCGGAATAACCGGTTGCTTGTAAATGCATTCAATCAGGTTGAAGGTTACCAGAATATTTTTGCATTGGGCGATAATTCAATCATGATCGATTCCACACATCCGATCGGTCATCCTCAGGTTGCACAAGTAGCACTTCAACAAGCACATTACCTGGCGAATAACCTGATAAAAATAAATCAGAACAAACCTCTTAAACCATTTCATTACATCGACAAAGGGTCGATGGCCACTGTTGGTCGTCACCTTGCTGTTGCCGATTTACCATTCGCAAAATTTAAAGGGTACTTTGCCTGGTTGCTTTGGTCTGTTGTTCACCTGTTGTCAATAGTGGGCGTAAAAAATAAACTGTTTGTCTTGCTTAACTGGTCGTGGAAATACATCACCTACGATCAATCGTTGCGACTGCTCGTTAAACACAAATCGAAGAATTAACCGGGCGATCAATTCTTCGATTTGTCTTATTGAATTTATCTTTTAGAATGCTATTCCGATACTGATCCCGCCGCGAAGCCATGGATAAGGAATGCTGCTTGCCTTGGCATTCACCTTATTACCCGATTGTGTTACGGTTATTTTATTGCCAATAAACGAAGGTAAATCGGCAATTGTTTTATCGAGATCATCTTTAATATTATTTGCGTCCGAAATTTGATCAGAAACAGCATTTACATTTCCACTCAGAAAACCAGCTTCCAATCCTAAAAAGTAGAGATCCAGCGTTACCCGCTTAGCAATCAGGAACTGGGTGCCTAACTGAAACCCCAAATTCATTGTATTAAGATTCAGATTAAAGTCACCTTTGTAAGCTTGACCGGACTGATCATCAATACCTGAGACAGTTGCATTACCTTTGATGTTTTGATACTTCAGATAGGGTTCAATATAAAACCCTTTCGGAAGCATTCGATGTCCTGTATAATGACGGAATGCAGCCCTGATATGCATTGTACCTATTTCAGCTGTTTTAAGATCTGAACCAGCATCCATACCGTATTTACCCATGATTGACTTTTGATTAGGAAGACCGATTCCCAGAATTACAGAGTTTTTTCCATTTATCATCCGTTCATATTCAAAAGAGATAGATTGGAAAGGGATATTAATCGGTAGAAACTTCACAACATTATTCCGTTCTACGATGAGAGAATCTCCACTTTGAGCAAATCCTGGTAATGCCAATGAGGCTAAAAAAACAAGTGCGAGTAGTTTTTTCATGATGATGAATGTTTTGATTTTAAAATGAGTACCCAAATTTACAAAAATATAATCCAAAATATATCCAAAATTGAAAATTACTTTTGAAGGATTTTAATTTGTTAGAAAGTTAAAAAGACTACATGCATATTTTTATCGATATTGATATATTCCTATCTTTACCATGGTATTAATCTACTCAATTACTTCGGCAAACTAGCTATGATAAAAAACATTTTGAGTGCTATTATTTTGGTTGCCTTTGTTTTCGGCAAAGTACAAGCCCAATCGCTTGACATTTACATTAATTCGGCGCTTAAAAACAGTCCGTTGCTCTACGATTACAACAACCAGGTGCTCGCCGACCGGCTCGATAGCTTACTAATATTAGCTGCCTTTAAACCCCAGGTCAATCAGGTTTCGCAGGCAATGTATGCTCCGGCAGGTTCACGATGGGGATACGATGAAGCCATAACAAATGGCGGCAACTATTCAGCGATTGTGAATGTTACACAGTCGTTATTCAATAAGAAACACATCAGCGGACAATTACAAAGCATTGACTTATTAAATCAAACCTTAAAGAACAATGCAAAAATAACGGTCATTGATCTGAAAAAAAGCATTACTGCGCAGTATCTTACAGCCTATACCGATTTCACCCAGTATAAGTTTAACCAGTCCGTTCTGGGACGGCTCAGCGATGAACAAAAGACAGTAAAAGTGCTGGTTGATAAAGGTGTTTACCTGATGACCGACTTTATGAATCTGCAGGTTTTGATCACAGCCCAGAAGATTGCCATCTCTCAGTCGTTTATTCAGTTGAAAAACGACGTGGCTGTACTTAATTTTATTTGTGGTATCCAGGATCATCAGGAGATAAATTTAGTAAAACCTGAGATTACGGTTCAAAATAATTTGAGTGCCGAAAGCTCCCCCTTGTTTGCACAATTCAGGATCGACAGCCTGAAAAATTTGAACAACAGACTGATGGTCGATCTGAATTACCGGCCTCGGATCAACGCTTTTGCCGATGCAGGATTTAATTCGATCGCTCCTGAGAATATTCATCGCAATTTTGGGGGAAGTTTCGGGGTCAACTTCTCCATTCCAATTTATGATGGGAAACAACGCAAATTGCAGTACGATAAGATCAACCTGGCAGAGAGTACAAGGATCTATTATAAGCACTATTACTCATCGCAATATACACTTCAATTCAACCAGCTCACAGGGCAGCTTAAGCTAACAGAAAATCTGATTGGCGAAATCAGCAATCAATTGTCGGAACAGGAACGGCTGATTGATCTGTACCGGATTGAAATAGAAAAAGGGCTGGTCCGGTTTCTCGATTATCTAACTGTTTTAAATAATTATACAGCAACCAAAAATACATTTCTGGTCGCAGAAATGAACCGGTTGCAGATTATTAACCAATTGAATTACCTCAAATGAGCAACTTCCGTAAATTATTGGCAATAGCCATATTAATTCACTTAACAGGCTGTAGCAGCTCTCCAAAGAAAACGGAAGAAACTCCTAAGGTTTCAACACCGGTTACAGTTACTTCCGTCGAAAATACCGCCATCAGTGAGATGATCAGTTTTAACGCTGTCTCACAATATCAGCGTAAAAATGCGGTAAAATCTACGATCAACGGTTATATCGAGAGGTCGTTTGTTAATCAGGGCGATATTGTTCATGCCGGAAAACCATTGTACTCCATCAAAACAAAAGAGGGTGAAGCGCTAAGTAAATATGCAGCCAAAGATTCGTCGTTTAAATTTACAGGAAAGGTCACAATTGTTGCACCTGTAAACGGAATTGTTGTTGAAGCAACCAAACAAACAAATGATTACGTGAGCGATGGAGAGCAGCTCTGTGTAATTGCCGACCAAAGCAGTTTTGTTTTCCTGCTTAATGTTCCGTTCGAACAAAATAAATATGCGAGTCCGGGAAGAAGCTGTACTATTCTCCTCCCCGATGCGATACTTTTAAATGGAACGATCTCCGGAAAGCTTTCAACAGTTGATCCTGTATCTCAGACACAGAGCTATATCGTGAAACCAATTACCTCGGCTGTTCTTCCTGAAAATCTCTCTGTTCTGGTTCAGATCAGCAAAAGCTCGAAAGAAAACACACAGGTGATTAATAAAACGTGTGTCCTCTCGGATGAGACAATGGAAAACTTTTGGGTGATGAAACTGATCAACGATACCACAGCAGTAAAGGTTGTTATAAAAACGGGCATCGCTGTGGGAAATAAAATTGAGATCCTCTCCCCCGCTTTTACACCAAACGACAGGCTTATAAATACCGGAAATTACGGTTTGGCAGATACCGCTTTTGTAAACATCATTCAACCCTGAACGCGATGAGAGACTTTTTTGTTTCGCATAAAAATCCGGTAGCCGTCATACTTGTGATCATCTTGGCTGCCGGTATTTACACCTATTCGAAAATGCAGTCTTCACTGTTTCCGGAGGTGACCTTTCCAAAGATAAAAATCATAGCGGACAGCGGATTACAACCTGTCGGAAAGATGATGGTGACTGTTACTAAGCCGCTTGAGAATGCCATTAAAAGGGTTCCTAACCTGAAAACTGTCCGGAGTATCACCAGCCGTGGCAATTGCGAAATATCGGCATTTATGGAGTGGGATGCTGATATTGATTTAAGCAAGCAACAGATTGAATCTTCCATCAATCAGATAAAAAATGACCTTCCTCCCGGAACAAGCCTGACCGTTGAAAAGATGAATCCTTCCATCCTTCCGGTGATTGGTTATGTGATCGAAGGTCCGGGAAGAAGCAATATCGAACTCAATCAAATTGCCAACTATACGATTAAACCATTTCTTTCGCAGGCCAAGGGAGTTGCAGAAGTATGGGTCATTGGTGGTAAAACGAAAGAATACCACATCGAACTGCTTCAGCAAAAGATGGCTGCATTGAGTATCACACCTGCCATGATTTCCACCGCCCTCAGTCAGACAAATTTCATCAGCAGTAACGGATATCTTACGGACTTTAACCGGTTGTACCTTACCGTTACGGATGCCAATGTGCAGAATCTTGAAGAACTCGAAAACCTGATTGTAAGCAATAACGGCAAAAGAGTGTTGCAACTCAAAGATATTGCCATTCTAAAAGTAGCCGAGCAGACACAATATATAAGGGTCAATGCCAACGGGAAAAGCGCCGTTCTGATGGCCGTTGTCAAACAGCCGAATGCCAATCTGATCGATGTCACCGATGGCGTAACCCAAAAAATAGACGAACTCAACAACCGGATTTTGCCCAAAGGTGTTAAGCTAAGCCCTTATTATGTGCAGTCGGATTTTGTCAACAGATCCATCAAAAGTGTGAACGACAGTCTTTGGATTGGTTTGCTGCTGGCAATACTTGTAGCATTTATATTTCTGCGTTCATTCAAATCAAGTGCTGTTATTCTGATCACGATTCCGATCACATTATCGTTAACGCTGATTGTGCTTTACGTGATCGGGTACAATTTCAACATCATGACGCTCGGAGCCATTGCGGCAAGTATCGGGTTGATAATCGACGATGCAATCGTTGTGGTGGAACAGATTCACCGTACGCACGAAGAGTTCCCCGAAAAGCCTACAAAAGAGTTGCTCAGCGGTTCTGTTGGTTTTCTGTTACCAGCCATGATTGGTTCATCGGTAAGTACGATCGTGATTTTTCTTCCTTTTGTTATTTTAAGCGGAGTGGCCGGGGCTTATTTCAAGATCCTCACCAACACAATGATGATTACTTTGATCTGTTCATTCCTCGTGACATGGATCGGGCTGCCTGTGATCTATCTCCTTTTCTCCGGGAAAAAGAATACGGTTACAAAACAACATCCTGAAGCACATCGCACGAGTGGAAAGTGGATCTCTTTCTTTATACTGCGACCCGTTATCAGCATCTGCTTTATCGTATTCCTTTTGTTCGCGATCCTGTTTATTTCAGGCAGGTTAGAAACAGGTTTTCTTCCCGAGATGGACGAAGGAAGTATTGTGCTCGATTATACTTCACCTCCGGGAACCTCGCTGCAGGAAACAGACCGCATGTTGCGCGAAGTGGAGAAGATTCTTCCGACTATACCCGAAATTGAGTCGTATTCGCGAAGAACCGGGGCACAGATGGGGTTCTTTATTACCGAACCGAACTATGGCGATTACCTGATTCAGCTGAAAACCGAACGCAAAAGAACAACCAATGAGGTGATTGATGAAATAAGGGCAAAGGTTGAAACTTCGCAGCCTGCATTAAAGATTGATTTCGGACAGGTGATTGGCGATATGCTGGGCGATCTTATGAGTTCGACACAACCGATTGAGATTAAGATCTACGGTGATAATGTGAATATATTGCAGGGCCTTGCGCGCCAGGTTGCAGGTATTACCGAAAATGTGAAAGGAACTGCCGATGTTTTCGATGGAATTACGATTGCCGGACCGTCGATCAATATCGAACCGGACTATAAAAACCTTGCGCTTTTCGGCATAACGCCAGCCGATTTCCAGAATCAGCTGCAAACACAACTTGAAGGGGTTGTCGTCGGGAATATTTACGAGAAAGAGCAATTAACAACTGTCAGAATGTTGTATCCCGATGCAGCAAATACTACATTCGATAAGATAAAACTTGGATATGTGTTTCTTCCCGGCGGCAGACTTCAGCCGCTTTCACAGTTGGCACATATTTCGGTCGATGCCGGAAGTGCGGAGATTGAGCGGGAGAATTTACAGACGATGATTCCCGTAATTGCGCGGCTCGATAAACGCGACCTGGGCAGCGTGATGACCGATTTAAAGCGCGAGATTGAATCGAAAGTTAATCTTCCGCAGGGATATCATATCACCTATGGCGGGGCTTACGAAGAGCAGCAAAAATCGTTCAGTGAACTGATGATGATACTGATTACCGCCATCTTGCTTGTGTTTGCGGTGATGCTGTTCCTGTTCAAGGAGTTTAAGATTGCGTTGTTGATTGTATTTCTTTCAGCTTTGGGAATCTCCGGAAGCCTGATTGCGCTTTATATCACAACTACACCGCTAAACGTGGGAAGTTATACAGGAATTATCATGATCATCGGTATCATTGGCGAGAATGCGATCTTTACCTTCCTGCAATTCCAGCAAACCCTCAAAACCTCCAATCCCGATGGCGCGATTGTTTATGCGATCTCCACACGGCTTCGTCCGAAACTGATGACTGCTTTGGGTGCAATCATTGCCCTCTCTCCGATCGCCCTTGGTATCGGAACCGGCGCACAGTTGCATCAGCCTTTGGCCATTGCAGTAATCGGTGGTTTTATCATTGCGCTGCCGCTGTTGCTGATTGTGTATCCGTCGATGCTAAGGTTGTTGTATAAAAAAGGATAGATCTCAAAAGATGTTTTAGTAAAGAAAACAGGCGAGGCCACAATGGCACGAAGGCACAAAGTTTCACTAAGAAAATACAGATAAAACTTTGTGTATCTTAGAGCCTTCGTGCCTTAGTGGCCTCGTCTGGTTTTTGCAAATGCTCCCAAAATTCCCATTCAATTTATTATCTGCGGCGAGTATTACTACCTGGGAATGTAGTTGATCTTATTTCCATTGGAGCCCTTTTAACACCAAAGTACGTTAGAACTATTTCAAATGAATTAGGAATCTTTGGCATCGCGGAGGGAGTTCCAAACGGTTTAATATCAAAAACCAGAAAGATTTTCGAATCAACAGGTTGGCCCTTAAAAATTGCCGGCATCCATTCGCCTTCAATCTTTTTGAATGCATTCAATATATTTGCTGAAACTTCCTTATTCTGCATTTTTTCAATCCTGAAATCGGTCATCTTGCCGTTTTTATCAACAACAAAAGACGCCACCGAATTATCGGATAAACCATTTACAAGGATATCAACCGGAATTTTAAAATTATTAGCGAGAATATTCCGAACTTCATCTTTATAACCTATATAAAAGGGAGGTGAATCAACTTTTTCAGTAACAAAAGTACCGTCTTTTCGAATTACGAATGAATCAACTTTAGTGATCTCATCTGAAATTGGGTTAAGCATCTTTTTGTCGTAGTCGTAAGTAATCCAGGGTTTGGACTCCTTACCATTATACTTCCAGGTGCCTGTCTTCAGATCATCCCTAAAAGTACCTGAAACCAGCGTGTCCCTTGACTTTATGTCCAATTTAAGATATTCGCCATTTTTCAACTTGCTTTTTTTATCAATCGTAAAAATATCCTGTAAATTTCCTGTAAAAATCTTCTTTGTTTTTAATTCCTGGGCATACGATGGCAGGAAAAAAATGCAATAAGGGATGACAAAATGATCTTTCGGGCAGTGTTCATGGGTTTACAGGTGTTTGAGTTAAGTTGATGATTCAGGCTGTTTAATGAATCAATAGTAGTGATTTTTCTCTACAAACAGCAGATTGTGTTGAAAATAATATTTTGATTGAAATCTCTTTTTTCAACAGATGTTGACGATTCCGTGACATACAAATTTCTTGTGCTGCCTAACATTCCGGAAATGTCGATCTACATAGGGTGAATTTCAATCAACAAAGGTGGGTATGTCAATCAACATAGGTGGTATGATTGTCAACATAAGGGGAATGTCAATCAACATAGGTGATATGATTGTCAACATAAGGGGAATGTCAATCAACATAGATGGTATGATTGTCAAAATAGGAGGAATGTCAATCAACATAGGTGGTATGATTGTCAACATAAGGGGAATGTCAATCAACATAGGTGGTATGATTGTCAACATAAGAGGAATGTCAATCAACATAGATGGAAAGCAGACTGATATTCGTTAAAGATTTACCTTGAAATAGTGATCACTTAATGTCGTATTTGGCCTTTTCGCTAAAATCGCTCTACATCAATTGAAATTCAAAATATTAGCGCATTGAAAGAGATTATAAAAGTCGGTAGCATCTTATATAAAAAAGTGTCCCGAATTTCGGGACACTCCTAATTTGCAACCGTATTACACCCAATCGCGCACAAATTATTTCTTTTCTTCCTTTAGAGGTTCCTTTGAAAGTAGTTTTCCGTTCGCATCAAAACTAACTTCAAGTTTACTTTTCCCTTTAACAGCTTCCATTTCGTAGGTTATGGCTCCTTTTGCATCAGTAGAAATCTCTATTTCATCGAGTTTGTAACCTGCAAAATCTTTGGCAATTGTGGCTTTCACAGCTTGTGGAAGTTGGGATTCTTTCATTCCGCCCTCGGTTTCGAGAAGCTTTCCGGTAGCATCATACAAGGCAGATGTCGCAATTTTGTTCAGCGTAAATTCAACCTCATATTCACCTGGCTTTTCGACGCCCCATTTCACTTTTTCTGCTGTCGGATATTTTGCAGCAAATGCCGCTTTTGCTGCCGCAGGAGTTTCTTCTTTCGGTTTTTGACCAAAGCTAAACGCTACGAAAACCATACAAACCATTAATGTCATTAATTTTTCCATTTTCTTTCATTTTAAAATTTAATAATATAAATGTAATAAGCGACTTTGTAGAAAAATGGGATATTACAATTGATTATCAAACTTCAGCGTGTTCTCCTTTGATTTTTTAAGTTGTCGCCCGAAAGTATAGCTAACACCTGCATAAATCATCCGTGCACTTCGTCTTCTGCTTACATATTGATAAAGCTCAGGGGTATTCACCTCCGAGTTATTTTTCAAGGAATTGAAAACATCGGATACCGTAAAAATGAAGGCTGCTTTTTTCTTCAGGAACTCCTGCCGAAAGCCCATGTTCATCACAAATGATGGCAACTGTTTGCCTTGTGGCGTTAATCTTTCGGAAACATAGTTGGAAGTGAATTGCGCCATGGTACTTTTGGTTAGATTAATACTCGAATTAAGATTTAACATGAACGAGATATTTGACTTATTATCGCTGTATCCCAGGCTCGAAGCATCAATCGTATTATAGAAAGTATTTGAACTAAAGTTGACATTAATGAATTTGGCTAAAGTCGTGGCGACAATAAACTCAAATCCGGCCGAACTGCTTTTTGAAAGATTAAACCGCGTGGTGACCAAAACTGAATCATTCAGGTATTTGGTGAGGCTTGTCATTCCGTTGTAGGTGTAACGGTAATAGAGGGTCGAAGTAATTGTAGTCGCTTTGTTTTTATATTGATATCCAAATTCAACAGAATGAGTTTCTTCGGGTTTTAAACGCGGATTGCCAATCCTAAGGTTGTATGGATCCTGGTATTCGGGGAAAGGGTTCAGATCATCCCCTTCAGGCCGGCGTATCCGGTGACTGTAATTCAACTGAAGTTCATGGGCTTCGTCCATATTATACGATAGATGCAGCGAAGGATACAGCTTGAAATAATCATTATTGAGCAGGCTGTCTGTTGTTACCTGGTGCGACTTAATCAATGCCTGTTCGGCACGCAAGCCGACAAGAACTCCGAATTTTCCGAACTCCTTTTCGAAGGTAGAATAGAGTACATTGATATTTTCATTGTAAATGAATTGATTCGACTTTGCAAGGTCTTTTTCCCATAGGTTGGTTACCGGATTGAAATTTTCACCATAAAAATTCTGGTCGTTTTTTCTCGTTTCAAGAATATAGCCGGATTCAAACTTACTGGTTTTGGACAACGGGTTCGAATACTCAACCGAAAATTGTGATTCATTACCGTCCTGTTTAATCAGGGTATTGTCATAAGTGGTGGCCTGATACGGCATCCTGAAAACATTCGTATAATGGTTATCTTCCTGTTCTTTTTGAGCCGATGACGTATAATCTACAGTCAACTCATGTCCCTCCTTTTCGAATGCATGCTTGTAGTTGACCGTGTATTCAAGGCTATGTTCATACTCAGGATCGTACCGGTTTCGGTCTAAATCTTTAGTCATCAGATGATTTTGATCTTCAGTTTGGGTGCTGGTTACTCCATTCTTAATTTGATCGCGGTGATTGTAATTACCCGAAATTCCAAAATCGTTATGGTCATTAATTTTAATGTCAATTCCGCTGTTGATGATGTTCGAAATTGGCCTGGCCTTCTCCCTGGCGTCCATATAGGTATAATCAACAGCGTTGGTTGTCAAATCGGTACGTTTACGTGAATCGAAAGTATATCGCAGCCTGTCATCCTGGCGGATGCTATAAGACCCGAAGACGTTGACTTTGCCCGTATTATAATTGGCAACAACATTTCCATTATAGCGATCGTCATTCCCGCCGTTTGCCATGATTGTTCCGTTCAGTCCCAGACCTTTGTTCTTTTTAAGCACGATATTGATGATACCGGAAGTGCCATCTGGCTTAAACTTTGCCGAAGGATTGGTAATGACTTCAATTCGTTCGATCGAATTTGCGGGCATTTGCTGGAGCACGGCCGCACGATTGGTTCCCATCAACGCTGACGGCTTTCCGTTAATCAATACAATCACATTGTCGGAGCCACGCAAACTTAGGTTCCCGTCGATATCGACAGAAAGCGAAGGTACATTTTGCATCAGATCGCTTACCGAACCTGTTTTCCCGATTACATCTTTTCCTACATTAAATACCTTTCGGTCAATTGTATTGGTATAAGTTGACCGCTGACCAACAACAACAGCATCCTTTATTTCCTGACTCGAAACCGAAAGCCCAAGTATTCCCGCATTGACAGAACGGTTTTGTTCGCCGATCGTGAACAAAGGGGTTTCCTGCTGTTCGAATCCGATAAAACTG
>JANXZJ010000118.1 GCA_025355585.1 Mariniphaga sp.
GGTGCGATGTAGGTAGCTTACCCACTTGCCGAATTAGCTCAGTTGGCCAGAGCACGTGATTTGTAATCTCGGGGTCGTCAGTTCGAATCTGACATTCGGCTCAAAAGTTCTTTTTTATGACGGGGAAGCTCCAGAATTGGATGACTGCACCCTAATAAAGTTTATTAAATTATTAGGGGAGATACCAAAGCGGCCAACTGGGGCAGACTGTAAATCTGCTGGCGTACGCCTTCGTAGGTTCGAATCCTGCTCTCCCCACATTTTCACTCCAAAATTAAGATATAAGCGGGAGTAGCTCAGTTGATAGAGCATTAGCCTTCCAAGCTGAGGGTCGCGGGTTTGAGTCCCGTCTCCCGCTCAAATCTTTTTTATTCACGATTCACATATTTTTTCCCCGTATTTCTATCCATTTCGAATTGTAAAAAAATACGTTTACTTTTTTCAATTAGCACACGTACTTTCGATAAATAGTATGTTCACTTATGCATAACTTCCTTTCTTCAATGCACTTGTAAACCTTCTTCTCAGAAAACCCAGTGAATATTTCTAAAAATTTAATAAATAATACGCGGTAACTTTTTCAACGAATGATTTTGTACTTTTGTAATAAATGAATTTGAAATGAAAGAGATCGTTTTTTTGATAGAAGAGTCGCAAGAGAACGGCTATATAGCAAAGGCTGTGAATCATTCAATTTATACACAGGGAGATAATCTCGATGAACTAAAATTGATGATTTATGATGCTGTTCGATGTCATTTTGATGAAGACGAAATGCCAAAGTTGATTCACTAGCATGTAACACATGAGGAAACTTATTCCTTATGAAACAGGGGCGTTCAATAAATGCCTTTTAGTTAATAAAGATGGTTCGAAAGCTCGGCTACATGCCATCGCGACAAACCGGAAGCCATATTCGGCTCACGACTTTGCCAGAAGGACAACATCATATTACCATTCCTAACCATGATCCGTTAAAAGCAGGTACCCTAAATGCGATCCTTAACGATATTGCACAGCATTTTAAGATTTCAAAACAAGAACTAATTGAGCGGATTTTCTAACACCACGCTCATTAAGCATTATCAATAGAAGATGGCAGAGCACAAAAACATTCATCATGACGCAATTCAGCTTTATGAAGTTATCAGGATCACAGAGGGAATACCCGTATTCCTCGAAGACCATCTCGATCGTTTGTATCATTCTGCACAACTGACAGGTATGGAACGTCTGCCGGATCCAGATTCGCTGGCAGCCATGATAAAAAAATATATTTCAAGCCAGAATCAGCTAACAGGCAATATTAAACTTAGTTTTTCGTTCAGCGATTCTGCCTCCGAACCACTGTGCGAATTGAATTTTATTCCACACTATTACCCAATCAAGGATGAATATACAAATGGCGTAAGAGTGGGATTGCTAAAAGCTGTCCGTCCGATCCCACATGCAAAAGTTCAAAATTCAGGCATCAGGGAGCGGGCAAATAAGGCAATTTCGGACAACTGTTTGTTTGAAGTACTTCTTATTGATTCAGAAAGAAATATAACAGAAGGAAGCCGCTCGAATGTGTTTTTTATTAAAAACGAAACGCTTTATTCAACGCCCGTTGAAAATATTCTACAGGGAATTACACGATTAAAGGTTGTGCAGATTTGCAAAAAGGCAGGAATCCAAGTTGTTGAATCGGCAATTCCTGTAGACTCGCTCGATCAATATGAAGCAGCATTTCTTACCGGGACTTCACCTAAAATACTTGCCATTGCCTCCATTGAAAATATCTTTTATAAAACGGATCTGCCTTTACTGATTAAAATACAGGAGCTTTACGATAAAATGATTGAAGATTATCTACTTTTAAATTTCTAAACGCTTCGAGGGTCTTCAGCCACTCGAAGCGTTTAAAATAAGAACGGCGCCCGAAATACAGGCGCCGTTTTTAATTATTAATATATCGGATTATTCAGCCGGAACAGCCCAATTTTCCAACGCCATGCGTTGGTAAGAACGATACCTCCATTTAGCATTCTCCTCAGCAGCTTTGAACAATTCGTCCGCAGCAGCAGGGAATGATTTCCGAAGTGATGTATAACGAACCTCACTGTTCAGATAAGCCTGGAATTTACTCCAGTCCGGAGCTTTCGAGTCAAGCTGGAAAGGGTTTTTACCTTCATTTTCCAAAGTCGGATCGAAACGGTAAAGATGCCAGTATCCACATTCAACTGCCAATTTTTCCTCTTCCTGGGTAAGACCCATTGAGCGCAATCCATGAGAAATACATGGTGCGTAAGCAATGATAAGCGATGGTCCCGGATACGCTTCAGCTTCACGTATTGTTTTGAGATATTGTGCCTGGTTTGCACCCATGGCAACCTGAGCCACGTATACATAACCATAGGTCATTGAGATCGCACCAAGGTCTTTTTTACGAATCCTCTTACCGGACGCTGCAAATTTTGCAACAGCACCGACAGGGGTTGACTTAGATGCCTGACCACCTGTATTTGAGTAAACTTCGGTATCAAGAACAAGAATATTGATGTCTTTTCCCGATGCCAATACATGATCGAGACCACCATAACCGATATCATACGCCCATCCGTCGCCACCAAAGACCCAGATCGATTTTTTGATCAGGTACTGGCTCAGTGATAAAACTTCCTGTGCATAGGAAGCATTGTTTCCCTTGAGCACTTCCAGAACTTTTTGAGATGCAGCTTCAGAAGCAGCGGCATTGTCGCGTCCATCAATCCATTCGGTAAAGATCGCTTTTACAGATTCTGAAACTCCCGCTTCAATGGCCAAGGTCATGATCGATTTAATTCTGTCGCGACTTGCGGCAATCCCTTCTGACATACCAAAACCATATTCTGCATTGTCTTCAAACAGTGAATTTGCCCATGCCGGACCTTTTCCTGATTCATTGTTTGAGCAATAAGATGTAGCCGGAGCCGATCCACCATAAATTGATGAACAACCTGTAGCATTTGCAACCATCATTCTTTCGCCAAAAAGCTGGGTAATCAGTTTGATGTATGGTGTCTCTCCGCAACCTGCACAAGCACCTGAGAATTCAAACAATGGCTGTGCAAACTGAGAATTTTTAATGGTTTTATCTTTTTCGACAATTTTATCCTTGTAAGTAACCTTTGCGGCGAAGTGATCCCAACGCTCAATCTCTGCATGTTGAGATTCAAGTGGTTTCATTACCAAGGCTTTTACTTTAGCCGGACATACATCGGCACAGTTGCTGCAACCGGTACAATCGAGCGGCGCTACCTGAATACGGAACTGAAGACCAGCAAATTGTTTTCCGTTGGTCTTAATTGTTGCTGTATTTGCAGGAAGTGCGGCCAATTCTTTTTCGTCAATCAGGAACGGACGAATAGCAGCGTGAGGGCAAACATAAGAACACTGATTGCACTGAATACAGTTTTCCGGAATCCATTCCGGAACATCAACTGCAATACCGCGCTTTTCAAAAGCGGTAGTACCCGAAATAAACGTACCATCTTCAATTCCATTAAATGTCGAAACAGGAAGGCTATCACCTTTCTGGGCATTGATTACATCGACAATATTCTTAATGAAGGCAGGACGTTTACTTGCTTCATCGGCGCCAACTTTAATTTTCGCCCATTCAGCAGGAACTTCAATCTTCTGAACATTGTTTCCGCCTGCATCGACGGCTGCAAAATTCATGTTGACAATAGTTTCGCCTTTCTTACCATATGACTTCACAATTGCTTTCTTCATCTGCTCCTGAGCAAGTTCATACGGAATTACATTGGTAATCCGGAAGAATGCAGACTGCATAATCGTATTTGAACGATTGCCAAGCCCAAGATCTACAGCTAGTTTCGTGCCATTTATGATATACAGCTTAATTTCATTTACAGCCAGGTACTTTTTCATTGAATCGGGCAGTCTGAGTTTTACTTCCTCTTCTTCCCAAATAGTATTTAAAAGGAATGAACCACCTTTCTTCAACCCTTTTAAAACATCATAAAGGTGAACATATGCCTGAACATGGCATGCCACAAAGTCAGGAGTTGTAATCAAATAGGTTGATCGTATTTGACTGTCCCCGAATCGTAAATGAGATGCCGTAAAACCTCCCGATTTCTTCGAGTCGTATGCAAAATACGCCTGACAATACTTTTCGGTAGCAGCACCAATAATCTTGATCGAGTTCTTGTTCGCACCAACGGTTCCGTCAGAACCCAATCCGTAGAATTTGGCTTCATAAATATCAGATGCTGAAACTTTCACCTCTTCGAGTAAAGGAAGGGAGTGGAATGTTACATCATCTTCGATACCAATGGTGAACTTATTTTTAGGCTCCTTCATTTCAAGGTTCTTGTAAACCGAAATAATCTGTGAAGGAGTAACATCTTTTGATCCAAGACCATAACGACCACCTACAATTATTGGCGCATTTTCTCTGTTGTAAAATGCATCACGTAAATCAAGGTATAACGGTTCGCCGTTTGCGCCTGGTTCTTTGGTTCTATCGAGTACTGCAATCCGTTTTACGGTTGAAGGCAACACATTGAAAAGATATTTTATCGAGAATGGACGATACAAATGGACACTAATCAGTCCAAGTTTTTTACCGTGGGCATTCAGATAATCAATCGTTTCGCGAATAGTTTCAGTAACAGAACCCATTGCAACAATAATATTATCAGCATCAGCCGCACCGTAATATGAAAATGGATGATACTCTCTGCCAGTGATTTTGGTGATTTTTTGCATGTATTCCTCAACCATGTCAGGAACTGCATCATAGAACTTATTAGAGGCTTCCCTTGCCTGAAAGAAAATATCAGGATTCTGGGCAGTACCTCTTGTTACAGGGTGTTCAGGATTCAAAGCACGGTTGCGGAAAGCTTTAAGTGCATCCTGATCGATCAAAGCAGCCAAATCATCCTGATTTACTGTTTCGATCTTCTGAATCTCATGTGAAGTCCGAAAGCCATCGAAGAAATTAATAAACGGAATACGGCTCTTAATAGAAGTAAGGTGCGAAACACCACTAAGATCCATCACTTCCTGTACAGAACCTGAAGCAAGCATTGCAAAACCTGTCTGGCGACAAGAATATACATCACTATGATCGCCGAAAATCGACAGCGCGTGGCTGGCCAATGCACGGGCAGTAACATGAAAAACTGTTGGTAATAATTCACCTGCTATTTTGTACATGTTAGGAATCATCAGCAACAAGCCTTGTGACGCAGTGTATGTTGATGTCAGTGATCCTGATTGGAGTGCGCCATGAACTGCACCTGCAGCTCCACCCTCGCTTTGCATTTCGGCAAGGCGAACCGGCTGACCAAAAATATTCTTACGGCCATTTGCAGCCCACTCATCAACCACTTCTGCCATCGTGGTAGAAGGGGTAATTGGGTAAATACAAGCAACTTCGGTAAACATGTAGCTTATATAGGAAGCAGCATAGTTACCATCGCATGTAATAAACTTTTTTTCTTTTGCCATTTCGTTTTTTACTTTAAGTTTTTATTCTATTTAAAATTTGTATTCAATTTATATTCCGGATATTAATACAAAAAGCCAAAAAGCCAGAGTGGAATTACATTCCCCTCTCCTATTTCGATCATATCAGCTGCCGCATATCGGCTTTCACCTTCTGCCTGTGTATATTTCCCACCAACACAAAAAACATACTTGTCACTCACTTTAAAATCAAATTCGTTTGAACTTGTAACCATGTGCTGATAACCAACCTGATTGTAAAAGAAAGTCATCCTCAGATTGCGGTTATTAATATTGTCAGGTGCAACGATGTGTAATAAATTGGTATTGTGAAGATAAACCTGATCTGGCTTTTGCAGTTGTCCGTTTGTGCCATTTGAGAAAAGCAAGTTAATCAACCGTGCATTTTTCAAATATCGAAGGTAGTTTAATACTGTAGCCCGGGACGTTTCGATTTCAGCACTGATTTTACTGACATTGGGAGAAAAAGGCATTTGACCACCAATCAGCTGAAGAAGTTTTCTCAGTTTCGGAAGGTACTTTAACTCGATCTGATTGAGGTAAGTCACATCGATTTCGAGCGCAAGGTTAACATGGCGCAACAGACTCTCACTATAAAATTCAGGATTTTTTAGAAAGTAAGGATAAAAACCGCTTCTCAGGTATTCCGGGAAAAAAGCCAAAGGACGCACCTTATTGATAATGCCAGGAACGATTTCGCGATGATGATTTAAAACATCTTCAATGGTAAGTTTTGGAAACTCCTGCCCTGTTTTATAATTAAGAAACTCTCTGAATGATAAACCTTCGAGATGGTAAACTTTTGCAATATCTTTTAGTGCATCGTTCCCTTCAATAATCCGGAGTACAGGTGAACTGCTAAATATAATCTTAAGATCGGGAAGTTCGTCGTAACACAGCCGCAATTCTTTCGACCATTCTTCGTACTTGTGAATCTGATCGAGAACTAAAACCTTTCCACCGCGTTTGTAAAACTCATCTGCGAAAGAGAAAAACCGCCTTTTTGCAAAATAAAAATCGTTCAGATTGACGTATAAACAATCACGTGAATTGCCGAAATTTTTTCGGATATAGCTCAACAGAAAAGTGGTCTTACCAACACCTCGAAATCCTTTAATCCCGATCAGCCGGTGAGACCAGTCAATTTCATTATACAACTCCCTATCTATCAAATCAGAAGATGCTTCTACCAAAACCCTGTGTGCCTCAAAGAAATATTCCACGTCCAGTTTAATATTTTGACAAAAATAATCAATTAGACGATCATTTTGCTATCTGGAGTTTGCATTATATGTCTTTTCTGCTATTTATATTTATTAAAAATAATCAATATCGACATTAAGAATTAACAAAACAGTAGCTGATAGTAGTTTTGCGAATATTCTGAAAATTAAAAAGGGACTTTGCAGCCCCTTTTTAATATTTCGATTTGATAAATATTAATTAATCACTGTTCATCGAAACAAGGAATTCTTCATTGGATGCGGTTTTCACCAAGCGATCTTTTACAAATTCCATCGCTTCTACCGGATTCATTCCATTCAGGTAATTGCGTAGGATCCAGATCCTGTCCAACATCGCCTTGTCAAGTAATAAGTCTTCACGGCGTGTGCTGGAGGCAATGATGTCAACCGATGGGAAGATTCGGCGATTCGAAAGTTTACGATCGAGCTGAAGTTCCATATTACCGGTTCCTTTGAATTCCTCGAAGATTACATCATCCATCTTCGAACCGGTATCGGTCAACGCTGTGGCAAGAATTGTAAGTGAACCACCCTCTTCGATATTTCGGGCGGCGCCGAAGAACCGTTTTGGTTTGTGTAGTGCGTTGGCATCCACTCCACCTGAAAGCACTTTACCAGAAGCCGGAGCCACTGTATTGTAAGCTCTTGCCAAACGGGTAATTGAATCGAGCAGTATAACTACGTCATGACCGCATTCTACGAGGCGTTTTGCTTTTTCGAGTACCATATTGGCAACACGCACATGCCTTTCGGCAGGTTCGTCAAAAGTAGAGGCGATTACCTCCGCATTGACGCTGCGAGCCATGTCGGTAACCTCTTCAGGTCTTTCGTCAATCAGCAACACTATCATGTAAACCTCTGGATGATTGGCAGCTATTGCATTAGCTATATCTTTTAGTAAAACTGTTTTACCAGTTTTAGGCTGAGCAACGATTAATCCGCGCTGACCTTTTCCAATCGGAGCAAATAAATCGACAACGCGAGCAGAAAGACTACTTGCTTTACCTGTTATATTGAATTTTTCGTCAGGGAAAAGCGGAGTTAGGTGTTCGAAAGGAACCCTGTCGCGAATATATTCCGGACTACGTCCATTAATTTCGACAACTTTAACAAGAGGGAAGTATTTTTCTCCCTCTTTGGGAGGACGAATGATCCCATTGACAGTATCGCCTGTTTTCAAACCAAAAAGTTTGATTTGAGATTGCGATACGTAAACATCATCTGGTGAAGTAAGATAGTTATAATCGGAAGAGCGCAAGAATCCATATCCCTCCTGCATGATTTCCAAAACTCCGGTCGCACTGATAATTCCTTCAAAATCATATGATTTTTCAGGTTCGCGTGGCTTTTGAGTCTGATGAACAGGCTTTGGCTGAATACTTCCGGCTTGCGAAATATTTTTTTTCGGAAAAATGGGTCGAGAGGTTTGTTCGGATTCTGTCCTGGCCTCCTTTGGCGTTTCGGCGGATATCGATGAAATTTCTTCAGTTTCCTTAATTTTCGGATCATTTTCAGCCTCCGGACTCAATTTGGGACTTGAAGTTATGATGACCGGATCGGTACGAAACACGCGCGGACGCCTTTCCTTTGAGTCAATAGGTTCCAATCTTGGTTTCTCGATCCGTTTAGGGAAAGGTCTGATTAACGGTTGTCTCTCAATCAGATTTTGTTTATCAACAGTTTCTGTTGCTTTGATTACGGTTTTTTTCTCTGGGACAACAACTGCGATAGCATTTTCGTTGTTTGTAACTTCGGATTCTTCAGTTCTGATTAGTCTGGGGACAACCTTAATTTCAGGCTTCTTAATTCCAGACGCCATAATCGCCTGGTTGTCAAGTATTTTGTAAATAAGATCTTGCTTTTTAAACGATTCTACCCGTTTAATATTTAACTCTTTGCCTATTTCGCGTAATTCGGGCAATAGTTTCTTGCTTAATTCAAGAATGTCGTACATGTTGTGTTATTGATTTTTTATTGATCGCCTAACTTTTGTCAAAATGAAAAGATGGCAAAAAGCTAACAGCTTAATTCTAATTAATTTTTGGAAGTAAATCGGGATTCAAAGAAGATTACGTGAAAGATTGAATTCGAAATCCATCGCAAAAATAGATAATAGATTTGAATTCACAAATTATTGTATTTTTTTTTTGATATAATCAATTGGAAAACAAATTTACAAAAGAATTGCTCACATGCAATTATTTCAGGAAAAATATAAGACAAATATCATCTTATTAATTTTTTATTAATTTTGTACAGTTTCAGTACTTAATTAAATGATAGTTTTGAAACGGTAAACCAATTCCTAACCTGATTGTTTTATGAGACACCTTCGAATTGCCAAAAAAATCACTAACAAAGATGCTACATCTCTTGACATTTATCTTCATGAGATTGGCAAAGAAGACCTTATAACAGCGAATGAAGAAATTGTACTTGCCAGAAAAATAAAAGCCGGAGATCGAAAAGCCTTGGGAACATTGATAAAATCAAATCTTCGTTTTGTGGTTTCTGTTGCCAAACAGTATCAAAATCAGGGATTAACATTACCTGATTTAATAAATGAAGGAAACTTAGGTCTCATAAAAGCTGCCGAACGCTATGATGAAACAAGAGGTTTTAAATTCATTTCATACGCAGTTTGGTGGATCAGGCAATCAGTATTACAGGCAATTGCAGAACAATCCAGAATAGTACGACTTCCACTAAACAAGATTGGTTCTATATCAAAAATAAATCAGGCATTTACTAAACTCGAACAGGATTTTCAACGTGAGCCGGTGCCCGAAGAAATTGCGGATTTGTTAAAACTGCAAATCAAAATTGTTACGGAAACTATGGAATCATCTAATTTTCATGTTTCAACTGATGCACCAATGCGAGAAGGTGATGAAAATACGCTTTACGACACTTTAATTAACAGAGAGTCTCCAAGTCCGGATTTTTCATTAATAAATAGCTCATTAAAAATTGAAATTGAGAGAATACTTAGAACTTTATCCGAGCGTGAAGCCGAAATTCTGCGCTACCATTTTGGATTAATTGGCGATCATCCTATGTCGATCGAAGAAATTGCAGTATTACTTAAGCTTACACGCGAAAGGGTCCGGCAAATTAAAGATTTAGCACTTACTAAATTGCGAAACCTCCAAATAAATCATCTTCTTCGTTCATTTTTAGACTAAGGAAATTCACTTCCTGCAATACCTGAAGTTATATCAGGCATCTATTAAATACCGACCCATCTTTGATTAAGATGCAGTAAGCGAATTGCATGCTTATGCAGTTTCTCAACAGTAAGTAATGTTACTCCACCCGTTGATTTTTAAAACTAAAAATGCATGTTTCTCGGTCAAATGTTGAAAACATTTGATTATAATTGTTGCTCAACACCTGACACAATTATTTTTTTTACGTCGAGATTCCCATAAACCATATTAAATGAAGCCTTTCCGTTTTTTAAGCTGACGTTTCCAAATCCTGTTTCAGTGGAAATAAAGCTTTCAAAATCACCAATATTCGAATCGATGTTTAATATATGATCAACTGCATCATAGCGAACTCCTGTTAATCCTTGAAGCAGACCATAACTCGACATGGCTCGTGCATACCAGTGACCACATTCATATTCATCAAATGGATTCCGGACTTGTCCATCATACCGGTTTCTGCAAGTTCTTACAATATCAAGTCCTTTTTCGACTTCACCCATCAGCATCAGATGTGAGGCAACCTGGTATTCGATTCCCGTCCAGACTTCATTGCTATATACAAAAGGCAACGACAATTTGCCTCCTTTTGGCCAGGTACAGAGTAAGAGCCCCCCCTCCTTTCCAAGCGCGTACGACGGACGCTGGGGATTAACGTGGTCTGAGAGATCGTGTTTCAGGTTATATTTATAAACTGATTTAAGATGACTTTTGATCGAGGTTGTATCCAACGGATTATCAAGACCGCACATCCGCGCCAGCCAGAAACCAAGTACCCCATCCGAAAGGCATCCTTTGCCATATTGGTATTTGGGGCCTTCCTTTTTCAATAATACCCGGGCTTCGTCGGAATAATTTGAATTCCACATATTCTTTGACATTTCTATCGGGTTTGGTGCCTTAAGTCCCTGCCACTGAATTTTCTGATAAAAATATTCTCCATTATAAAGGCTATCACGCATAAAAGTCTTGCCCGATTGGAGCAGTTTTTGGTAATTGGAAACATCTTCTTTAAGGAATTCGCCCATTTGTGAGACGGACAATAAAGCACCAAGGTAAAAACTTGTACACATTCCATCGGGTCCCCAGAATTCGATGTCATATGTATTGTGATGTGGTTCTTCAAGAATACCCTTGTGACGTGGATCCCATGTATTAATGCAATAGTCCATGCTTGCTTTTAGCTTGGGAAACAGCTCCTTTAACCATTGGCTGTCACCACTTATCCGCCATTCGCGGTATACTTTCATAATGCCACCCAATTGTCCGTCGGATGCCGCATAAAAATCATGAACTTTTTGCCGTATAGGTAATGCAGACCGGAACGACTGATGTCCCTCCAGGTTCTGGCTTTCATTAAACTCAGTATTGCGAAGTGTCCTTTCCAATGATGGGAATAGGTGAGGAATTGCCTGGGCATAATTCCAGACATGTGTGCATGATCCTTCACAACAACCCGAATTATCGTTACAACCTTCCCAAGCCCAAAGTTTTCCATCACGCTGACGTAAAACTGTTGGCGATTTCAGGATTGTAAGATTTGCAGAAACAGCTTCGAGAACCTCCGGCGGTAAGGTACTTCTGAAGAAGGCGTCTGTAAATAGTTGCGATTTGGTTTTCAGCTCGTTATAGTTGTTGCTCCAGTACCTGGATGCCTCTGTGACGTTGGCAAATTTCCCGGAATACCAGGGCTGATAATAAGGTGAGGTACAACAACCAGATGAAGGATCACATTTGGGAGCACTTTGGGGATCGTTGCCCAACCGGATTTTAGAATTGGGGACATACCAGGCCATCATGATTCTAACTGTTTTTTCTTCATTCGGCGCCAGCTCAACAGGCACATAAAGAGATGCACCAGGCGAATCCTTTTTCAATGGCTGATTTTGAACCATATTTGTCTCTTCAACATTTTTCCATGTCATGCTTAGCGCATCAAACCAGCCACCCCGGAACCATGCATAATCAATTACAGTTGAAGACTGGTCTGAAAAAATGGCAAAATCGCCCTGTGTCTGCGCCTCATTTTCAGAAGCTTTTTGTTTAAGTATAAAACCATTGAAAATCGGTTCTATCGAATTTTCACCCGCACCTTGCTTCATGAAATTGACTGAATGAAAGGAAAAAACCGATTCAATGGGTGTTGAACCTGTATTTTTAAAAGTATATTCAATTGCTCCAAAAGGTAAACTTGACTGATCCGGATCAGTAGGAATAAATGGACTCCAACCAGTAAGTTTCACCTCCATCGGTATATCTTTATCAATCAGATTTATAGCAGCAAAGGGAAACCGGGCAGTAAAATCGGCATTCTCAAACCTTGGCAGACCATATGATTTATTTCCACCTCCGTTTGCCGTGTTTGGACTTCCGAAATATTTCCATGTTGGTACCGGTCCTTCCAAAATTTTTGCGCCATTCTCTCTCCCCTTTACTGAAATGGCGGCAAACATCAGTGGCTCATTAAATACGTCGGGGGAGTTATGTACCGAAACATGCGAGAATGCGCCTGTCCCTTCCAGACAAATCATTCCTGCACCTAAGCCACCAAGTGGAAAGGCAATTTTATTTAAATTATTTTCGCGGTAGGCATTGTTGTAGGCTCGCTTTACAATTGGATCAATTTGACTTTTCTTAGGCTGAATACTGCATGAAGAGGCAATAAAAGTGATTAGAAACAGGAACGCCAATACTCTGTTAATCATCGTTTCGTAGTTTATGAGGTTTCCTTCAAAATTGGCAATATTTTTTGAAAAAACCATCAAAACAGTTGCACCGATTGTCTTTGTTGGCCACAAATGCAAAAATGGCTGTAAATCTATTGATTTACAGCCATTTTGCTGTGGAGCTGCGGGGAGTCGAACCCCGGTCCAAACGAGGAAGCAATACGCTTTCTACATGCTTATCCAAGATTTGGTTTTCGAATGAAGAGTGGATCAAGGCCACCGGTCTTCACCTTATCTCCTTTATTTCATCGACTTGCCGGAGCATTTAGCCGACTATTTCCGATATTACTGCACTTCCGGTTCGGGCCGCTTCGGATCAACAGCACCCGGGAAATGTCTCACTCCAGCATCTAATGCCGGATTAGCTTAATCTACTTTATTCGATTACGCGGCAAGAGCAAAATTATTTTCGCCAATTAATTGTTTGGATATTAAGATTTACGGGCCAACAATCCAAAGCCCGGCATGCTTACGAACCTCTTCTGCCCGCTGTCAAAACCGGTCAGCCCCATGTTTGTAAGAACTGCAAAACTAACTTTTTTTGAGCCAAATTGTTAGGCCTTTGCAATTTTTATTTTTGCAATGAGTCTATTCAAACGTTTTTTAATTGGTGAATTGTCATCATCGGATTTTCGGTACCAAATATAAAACTACCAGCCACGAGCACATCTGCTCCTGCCTCAAAAAGCAGTTTTCCAGTCTCCAGATTTACGCCGCCATCAATCTCAATGAGTGCGGTTGCCTGTTTTTCCTCAATTAGCCGACGAAGACGAATCACTTTCTGGTAGGTATTCTGAATGAATTTCTGTCCGCCAAAACCTGGGTTTACCGACATCAACAACACAAGATCCAATTCATTAATAATATCTTCCAAAACATGAACTGGTGTAGCTGGATTGAGGCAAACACCGGCTTTCATCCCTTCCTGGCGAATGGCACTAACTGTCCGGTGAAGATGGTTGCACACCTCATAATGCACTGTTAGCATATCGGCACCCGAATCCCTGAAGGGCTTGATAAAAGGATCGGGATTGACAATCATTAAATGGACATCGAGCGGTTTGGTGGCGATTTTTTTAACATGCTGTATAACAGGTAATCCAAATGATATATTCGGAACAAAAACGCCATCCATCACATCAAAGTGAATCCAGTCAGCTTCACTCTGGTTGAGCATCAGGATATCTTTGCCAAGATTATTGAAATCGGCAGACAGTATTGAAGGTGAAATTAATCGGCTCACAGTTTCAGTATTTAGACTTTTGAAAAAGATTTCTTCCTCAAAAATAGTTTAAAAGAATCAATTACGTGAATTTGAGCTTTTACTTTTTCAATTGGACCAATCCAAATTTGGCAGTTGTGGAACCTGCGGCATTATGTGATGTTACAGCCAGGCCAACAAGCAATTCAACTGGCATTTTCAACGTAAATGTGGAGTAAAGTTTCCAGCTTTTGTTATCGTTACTGATGTAGGATTCAAAAACATCGCCAATACGTTTCAATCGAATCCAGGTATTTGGGAATGTCACATCAAACTGATTACCTGCCGTTTTTGGATCCGGATAAATTGCTTTCATTTCACCTCCTTTTACCGAACGATACTGAAATTCGCAACCACCATTGTTTTTATTTCGGGGACTGTTATCAGGAAAAACCTGGTAATAAACATGCTGACAGTTTTCGCTCAAATCGGCGCGGGCCATGATCCCTGCCTTCGTATATTGATTTGCTTTACTAAGGCCTAATATTAGAACACTCATATCGAAATCACCTTTTAATGATTGGTAACTGAAATGGAACTCATCCTTTGTTCCCCAAATGTCGGCTCCACCAGCTATGATCTCAAATCCCTTTTCAGTGATGTTAACCTTACCCGTAATCGCGGGATTGCCAATGTCGGTTTGTTTAAGTTTTTTGGCAGAAATCGCCTTCGATTTGTCTTGCGCATTCACCAGATTGCTTATGCCAGCAATCATAAATAAGACAAATAATGTTCTTTTAATCATGTTTCTTCAAATTATTAATTCAGAACGAGATAGTTAAATAGCTACAAATTAGTTCAGTTTTTCTATTCTTGCAACCCAGCCACCTCCTGGTGCCAACTGAATTTTCATTTTATCACCGGAGGAAATCTTAATCACTTCCTTCTTGTAATCAGTTGCTTCACGGTCTGCATTGATGCCATCTTTAAAAGCCACTGCCTGGTAGGACCCGGCACCAAGGAACGAAAAGTCAAGTGTTAATTCACGTGGCGTCCAGTTGCTCATTGCACCCACAAACCAGGTTTCGCCTTTCTTGCGGGCAATCGCAGCGTACTCTCCCACTTTTCCATCCAATGCCACTGTTTCGTCAAATGTAAAAGGGACTTTGGTAATGAAATCGGTACTCTCCTGTTCTTTCATATAGATGGTTGGATTATCTGCAAGGATCTGAATAGGCGCTTCATAAACTACATACATAGCTAATTGCTGGCAGCGCGTACCCTGACTCATCGGTGCTGCATTTAAAGGGTGGTAGTTTTCCTTAATTGCATTCCGCATGGCGCCTGGAGTATAATCCATCGGACCAGCCATCATGCGGATAAAAGGAATACTAACTGCATAACGGGGCTGATCTTCAACTGCCCATTTATAATTTTCCAAACCTTTCACACCTTCATATCCGACAACATTAGGATATGTTCTTTGTAAGCCGGTTGGTTTTGAAATACCATGATAATCAACCAGAAGATGATTCTCCGCTGCGTTTTTAGCAATTTCGTATTCGGAGGCAATTGCAACCTGATCATCGCGATCAAAGAAGTCAATCTTGAAACCTTTAATACCCATTTTCGAATAGAGCGGGAAAACCTGATCCATCTGCCTGGTGATATCTAACCATGTTGCCCAAAGAATAACGTCCACCCCCTTTTGCTTGCCATAATCGACAATTTCCTTCAAATTGATATCAGGTACAATTTTCAGCAGATCGTTTTTGACCGACCAGCCTTCATCCATAACGATATACCTTATTTTATTCGATGCGGCAAAATCGATGTAATACTTATAAGTTGCTGTATTTATGCCTGCTTTAAAGTCGACATGTGTTACGTTCCAGTTGTTCCACCAATCCCATGCGACCGCCCCTGGCTGAATCCATGAAACATCGGTTAATCTTGATGGTGAAGCCAGTTTTTGAACCATATCATTGTTCAGCAACTCTTTGTCATGCTGACTTATCACGATTGCACGCCACGGAAAACTACGGGTACCATTGGTTTTGGCAATGTAATCAGCCCTTTTGGTCGGGATCAAATTTCGTTGTACCTGTGCAGCTTCCAAAGGATAGGGCGCATATACTCCCATAAAACCTTTACGCGTTTGATTAATATTCAGGAACATACCCGGATAATCTTCCAGATCGGCTTCGAGAATTGCTACCTTTTTATTTCCGCCAACATCAACCAGCAACGGCAGGAACGCAAGGGAGTCGGGTGCAAATTTCGAAATATTGATCTCTTTGTAGAGGGCCTCAAATGAAGTGTTAAAGATTTTACCATCCCTGTAATCCCACATATACGGGATAAATGCCTTGTGATCAGCTGTAAAATTGAAGTTCGCCTCTTCATTTTTCACAATCATCTCACCTTTTTTCTTAGTGAAAAACCGGTAGGCTACGCCATCATTAAACACCCTAAAAGTCACGCCAAAATCATTCTTTAAATTGATTGTAAGCTGATTGCATTGATTCTGGATAATTGTTTTCTTGTAGTTTATTGCAGAAATGGGTTGATCAATTTTTTCGGTTTTTGATGAGTTGATTTTTGCATTGTCACCAAGGACTTCCCCGCTTTCCAACTGCATTGAAATAGCAGAAGGAGCAATCAGCTGCTGCCCGTCGTGCTGAACTGACCACAGCATTTTAGCGCCAACTTCCAGTTTTAAAGTGATTTTGCCGTCCGGAGATTTAACTTCAAAACTTTTGCTTTTCTGTGCATTGAGTATTGTTGAACTCATCAGAAGCACAAATACTAATATGACATGCTTGATTTTCATTTTGTTATAATTGGTTTGTGTTTAATTTGTATTTTGATTTACGCTGATCGATTCTCTTTTATAAACCATTCACTTCAACGTGTGATCAGTGTGGTATGAAGCACCGCAGGCACAGTCCCAAAACGAGGTCCGCCCCAATCGGTTTCATCACCATTCCGGTTTCGCAACAGTTTGAATTTTCCATTCTCATACTGGCCTTCATCGACCCTCAGGTATTGCCATGCTTTGCCGGCATTGGCACCGAGTGGCTTAAAGGTGAAATGGCAAAGTGTACCAATCAGCAAAAACTCGTTCTCACCCAGTTGAATAACCATTGCTTTGCCAAACGGACGGGAAATGGCTTGTTCAGCGTTTCTTCTCGAAGTACCAAAAGTAACTGTAGCTTCCCATGCGCCGAGGTCAATTGTTTGTACCGCATGATCCTCGCGCTCCACCACAGACCGGATCTTTCCTTCGAAACTCCATTTCGCCAGTTCCCTCATCATCGGTGCAGCCATCGCATATTCCTGAGCGATTAATGCTAGACGGGTTTCAGTCTCTGACTTTACTTCACCAAGTCCGTTGTCATCAATTCCAAATGGCGAGAACCCGATGCCATTATGAGCGAGCACCGGATAAAAATATCGTACATATTCCTCCCCCGATCCGATCTCCGGTACGAATAACGGATTATCAGGGCGGTCATATAACTCAATCACCTTCAACGCCTTTTCGCTTTCGGGCATATAAATATCGGGAGCGAGCAAATCGATGGCAGGAGCTGCAGCCTTCCAGATTGGGATCACATTGTCGGTTGGGCCGCCACTTTCATAGTTGTTTGCGCTGGGATTACTGATCGGATCACGCAGCGCGGCGTTGACGTATAAAGGTAACGAATTCACTGCCTTACCTGCTGCAGCAACGTAACCGATGTACCTGGCGACCGACCACGCCTGAAAATATTCGTCAGCATCTTTCCCGAATACTTCTGTCCAGGTTCCCTTGGCAACGACTGTTTTATTCAATGCCTTAAGAATTTCAGGTTTGAGAAGTTCAACCGGCACCTCTGCTTCGAAGAGTTTTTGAGCCGCAGCAGAATAATCGCGCACAGTATCCCATGCTCCCGGTTCGTTTTCGACCTGAACCATAAGGACTGTATGCTGCGGATCGGCCTTCTTCAAATATGCCATGACTGCCGTGAACGCTTTCGCATCGGCTTCCATTGCAGCTTTTGTGTGCGGAGAAGGTGAATCTTTTGGTTGCCCGTTTTTTCCGGTAATATTGGGATACTTTGCTGCATCGCGTTTCATCCATTCAGGCATATAGTGATTGCTTCCGTTCTTCCAGGTAGCAAACCACAGTAGCACAAGATGTACCTTACGTTCACGCCCTTGTTTTAACAACATGTCGATCAGCGAAAAATCGAATTTTCCCTGCTGCGCTTCCACCTGCTCCCAGTAGATTGGGACTTCGAGTGTGTTTGCATGCATCACCTCAATTGCAGACCATACCTGTGGCATCATTCCAGTCCATGCACTCGAATTGTGTGCCTGCCCCCCAAGTATCAGGAACGGTTGCCCATCCACGAGAAGTGCATGACGACCATCTTTTTCGATGATTTTCGGTACCGGAGATTCTTTTACCTGCGAAAAAACAGATGCGACGACAAAAAAAAGGAATATGCTTATTATAAGAAGCTTACGTAGATTCATAGTCGATTATTCTTTAGGGGAATTATTTATAAAGAAATGAGGTGTATTTTATTGATTAAGTGACCTACAATTTAGAATTCGGCAACATAAAATTAAAATAGCACGTTGTTGGTTATGGATGCCAAAGCTACAAAATAAATACCATGATTTAATGTTTGCTGTTGGCCAAAGTACGATTATTCGCTGAGTATTCTTATGTCATTTTACATCCGTATCTCCTTCCCAAAACCTATTTCTGTTTCAGACCGTTTATAAAATAAGAAGCCAAAACCAGATGATAAATCACTATTTCACCTCAATACCATCAACATTGTAACCATCAGCTGCAATGATCAGGTTTTCAAATTTGATTGAAGGATCATAGTCAACTTTTATCGATTTGCTTTCTCCTGCCATTAAATTGAAATAGCCGTCGTTGAAATAAGCAGGTAATATTGCTTTTTTCGTCACTTTATCGCGTAAGTTGAGCTTGATCGACATGGCGATCGTTTTAGATGGATTCTTTACATTAAAGGTGATCGAACCGGGATCTTTTTTAAGAACACTTCCTGAAAGTTTAACTTGCGTTAGACTATTCAGCACCAGTAAATTATTGGTATCGCCTAACTTCTTCCAATACGAATTTTCGGAGATCACATTCCCTTTTTCATCCAGAAGCGTTAGTCTGGCCAAATACACACCCGTCAATGGTAAGTCAGCCACAAAACAATCAGTTTTAACGTTCGCAGGCATAGCAATTTTAACCGCTTTCGTTGAAACTAACTTTCCGTCAGTTGAGTAAAGTGCGAAAACGGCCTTTGCATGCTGCATGCTTTTCAGCGTTGTATTGATCACAATCACTTTGTTATCGTGCAAATTCATTTGAATATGAATGGGTTCACACGCTTTCATACAAGCAAAGTACGATCCGAAAGTTTCGTAATCCCACGAATAGACCTGCCAAACTGTGCTTGGCCATGCAGGATGTGTCATCCACAAAAGAAGTCCGCTTGTGTTGTTCCAAAGTTTGCTGTTCCACGCTTCGAACATCGCGCGGTGACTTTCGTAATTCAGCATCTGCGCTTTTTTGCAGAAATCATCCAGATCTTTGGGTTGTCCGAAATTGCTTGTAATTGAAGCAATCATATCTTTTTGTCCGTCGTGAAGGTCATGATAAAACCATACATCACTGATTGGCCAGACATCCTCTTTTGACATCATCTTACGCATCGATTCGGCCGTTGGGATGGATGGTGTGCCCAATTCAGTGTTGAAACCGGCAGCATTATTTCTGAAATAATCAGCCGGATCTTTGAAGTAATTCCATGGACCGCTCCAACGCAGGTTTAAAACACGCGAGTTGGGGTTGTAATGACGCGTAGGATCTTCCGCTGCGATCATGTTTTCAAGCTGTTCCTCGAGTTGTGGCAATGGAACTCCCTCATTTCGTGCACACCAAACGGCAATAGATGGATGGTTGCGAAAACGGCGCAACACATCACGCGCATTGTCCAAAAACAGCAGGTTGTCGTTTACATTCAGGTTGTATCCTTCAGTCGAAAGCCAGAAATCGTTCCAGACCAACAATCCATATTCATCGGCCAGTTCGTAAAAGACCTCTTCGGTCGATTCACCCGTCCAGTTACGGATCATTGTGAAATTGGCGTCTTTGTGTAAACGGAAGTAAGGCTCAAGGTGTTTGCGGTCCGAACGTTTCATTCCATCGTCCATTCCCCAGTTTCCGCCCTTGCAGAAAATCCGTTGGCCATTCACCCTGATCACCAGATACGGACTGATGGTAGTATCGCTCAATCCTGCTAATTTTGACGGATCAACATCTTTATAAAGACTGGAAATTAAGATCTTATCGTTGTTCTCCCGCGTTTTGTTATTATTAAAAACAGGTTTCCCATCAATGATATCTTTAATCGGATTAAATTCAATCCGCCAACCTTTCCGGCTCGGAGCATCGACATTTAACTCGTACGACAATTCACGAATCCCAAACCGGACCGATTTTTCATCAGAAACAGTTACATTCGTTTCAACCTTTAATTTGAGCGTATACAAGTTTTGTTTCCCATAACCATTGGGCCACCACAAACGCGGATTTTTAAAATTTAACTGCATAAATTTATCTGGCGTAAAGCGAATTGTTTTTGCTTCACCTGCATTTAAATCAACCGATTGGCTAAAGCTAATATTTTCAATACTACCTGTTACATTAATGCTTTGTTTGATTGTGGAGGCATTTCGTACCTGGGTATTCACACTGATCCTGGCTGATGTGGTATCAGGAAGTGCCAAATCCGTAATGATCTGAGGATCGGAAATAACAACGCCGTCAGTGAAACGCAGACGTACATCCTGCCAGATTCCAATATTACGGTCGCGAATACCAGGAATCCAGTCCCAACCTTCCGAAGAAATAAAGGTGGGTCCATCCAGACAAAGCTGTCCGCCATTGGGACCCTGACCAGCAGATGGCGATTCTTCCTGTGGTATACCTGGATTGGGTGGAGGCAAGATTTGAACGGCAAGTACATTTTCACCCGATTTATTGATTGCGTCAGTGACATTAAATTCTCCGCGGACAAAAGCTCCACTCATTTTGCCAATTTTCTTACCGTTTAACCAGACGATCGCCCGGTAATTGATCCCATTCAGTACGAGCCATGCCGTTTTATTGGCTTGTTCCTTTGGCACATTGAATGACAGGCGGTACCACCAATCCATCCGGCAAAGTGTATCAGAAATGGCAAGATTATTCAGCCCAAAGTAGGGATCCGGATAAACCCCTTGCTGAACAAGAGTGGTAAGCACAGTTCCCGGAACAGTTGCATTGTACCACGAGGCAGTCGGGAAAGCAGGTTTCGAAATGGTTTCACCTGTTGCCTCAACCTTTTCGGCTTCCAGCATTTCCCATCCCGATGCCAGCACAAATTCGCCATCTTTTTCTGCTATTAAAGTACAAGGGATGGCTTCTTTGGTTACCCGAAGTGCTGTTTGAAAAGGGACTTTCGATTTCGGCAAGGTCGATTTCTCCTGTGGTTGCGACAAACCGAAATTTAATTTGTTCTGAGCACATGATTTATTCGGAATAAAACTGATTTCGCAGATCTGCAGACCTGTTAAAATTAAAGCGGATAAAAGTATTCGTCGCATATCGTTAGCTAATTTATGATTCAGATTTTAATATGATAAAAGTAATTTGTTTGAATTAATTTGCAGGCTATTATTTAAGTTCTTTTCTCAAAATTCTGCCTTGTTCCTCCACTTTAGTCTGTATTTAATCCGATTGATTATTTGATATTTACATTCTCTTTTTTAAGTGTATTATTATTTAGACCAGATTAAAATAGCAATTCTGACCAGAAATTAATATCATTGTCCTTTTGTTATAAAACCAGAAATGCAATGGGATGCAGTTTATGCAATACAAATATAGAATCAGACCGGCCGGAAATGCTGGGCACTTACGACTGGCTCAACGATATACCTGATACAAGTTACGAATCGAACATTGTCGAAATACGGTTCAAAGGAACCCGGAAGGAGTTTTTCAGAAACGAAGACGGGATTCATTTAAAACGTGACGAATTGGTGGTCGTTGCCTGTTCTCCGGGTCACGACGTGGGAGCAGTTTCGTTAACCGGCAGGCTCGCAGAGCTTCAATTTAAGCGAAAGGTGAAAAAACCAGATCGGTACGAATGGAATAAGATTTACCGGAAAGCGACTCCGGCAGATGTCATAAAATGGGAAGAAGCCAAATCACGTGAAAACAAGGTGATGATACGTGCGCGTCAGATAGCCAATGAATTGGAACTGAATATGAAAATCGGCGATGTTGAATTCCGTGGCGACAACACAAAGGCTATCTTCTATTACATTGCCAACGAACGGGTCGATTTCAGGGAACTCATAAGAAAGTATGCGCGGGAATTTTCGATTAAAGTTGAGATGATGCAGATTGGTGCCCGTCAGGAAGCAGCCCGCATTGGCGGAATTGGTTCTTGTGGACGAGCACTGTGTTGCTCAACGTGGAGAACAGACTTTACGAGCATTAATACCGATGCGATCATCAAGCAAGGTTTGTCACCCAACGCAGAGAAAATGACCGGACGCTGTGGCAAACTTAAATGCTGTCTTACCTATGAACTCGATCAATACCTTGAGGCACAGAAAGATTTTCCCAATGAATTGTTGAGTATCGAAACCGACAAGGGAATAGCCCATCATTTCAAGACCGATATTCTTCAGAAAAAAATCTCCTACAAACTCGATCGATCGGATGGGAGAGTTTTCATACTTGATCTTGAGGATGTCAAGAAGTTCCTGAATATGAACAAACGAGGTGAAAAGCCCTCGATCGAAGGTTTTGCAGAACAAGAGCCAAAGGAAGAAAATATGATGAACGTTGGCAATTTGGATCAGTCATTCTTCACAAAACCGGCACCCGCAAGAATTCGCTTTAAACGGCAAGGTAGAACGAATGGCAATCTGATTCAGAAAACTATAGAAGCAAAAAAATAAAACGTTTTAATATTCATATTCAAACAACAAAATCATATTTAAACAGCAATGCCACTTTACAATTCCATTGACAGCAAAGTTTTAAAAGAAAACCTGGCAGCTGAACCGTTTGCCCGGAAAACAATATCATTGTACCGCTATTTTATTCTTGAAGATCCTCAGGAATTTCGGGATCAATTGTACCGCGATTGGGCTGATCTTAACTGCTTCGGCAGGATCTACATTGCCCGCGAAGGCATCAATGCACAAATGAGTGTTCCGGAAGCTAATTTTGAAGCTTTTCAGCAATCATTAAAACTTTACCCAATCTTCGATGAGATTCCTATCAAATATGCGATCGAAGACAACGGAAAATCGTTCTATAAACTATCTGTGAAAGTGCGACCGAAGCTGGTTGCTGATGGTCTTGATGACGATGCTTTCGATGTAACAAATGTCGGCAATCACCTAAGCGCAAAAGAGTTTCACGATCTTGTTGAAACCGGTGATCATGTTGTGGTTGATATGCGAAATCACTATGAATCAGAAATCGGGCATTTTAGGGGGGCTATTTGTCCCGAGGTGGATACCTTCCGTGAAGAACTTTCGGTGATTGCCGAAATGCTTGAGAAGCAGAAAAATCACAAATTATTACTCTATTGTACCGGAGGAATTCGCTGTGAAAAAGCGAGCGCTTATCTGAAACATCATGGTTTTAAAGATGTTAATCAGTTGCATGGCGGAATATTGGAATATGCACGAAATATCAAACTATTAAACCTGGAATCGAACTTTGTCGGAAAGAACTTCGTCTTTGATGAACGCATGGGAGAATCTGTGAATGGCGAAATTATTTCAAATTGTCATCAATGTGGAAAGTCGTGCGATATCCATTTGAACTGCGCGAACGAAATGTGCCATTTGTTGTTCATTCAATGCAGCGAGTGTGCCGAAAAGTTCGAAGATTGCTGTTCGACAGCGTGTCGCGATCTGAAAAACGGTACCGAAACCGAAAAACAAAGCTTTAAGCTCAACAATAATTTCAAATTTGGGAATAGCAAGGTTTATCGTAAAAGCTTTCGCCTTGCAAAAAATTCTAATTTTGCCGATCCTGATTTAGTTTCAGGACAAAAACCGACAGTTTAGTATGCCCAATTTTTGGAGAGAGCTTTCGAAACCAATTTTCGCATTAGCACCGATGGAAGATGTGACCGACACTTCTTTCCGCGAAGTCGTGGCCGGGCTTTCAGATCCGCAATATCTTCAGGTCCTATTTACAGAATTCACTTCGGTGGACGGCATGAACCATCCGAAAGGTAAAATCAAGGTCGCAGAACGGCTGTTCGTCAGTGAATCAGAAAAAAGTCTGTTAAAGCAGAAAAATATCAGACTGGTTGCGCAGATTTGGGGCAATAAGCCGGAATTATTTCACAAAATAGCACGTGAAATCACAGATGAATATGAATTCGACGGCATCGATATCAATATGGGATGTCCGGTAAAGAATGTCGTTAAAAATGGCTGTTGCTCAGCATTAATTGATCAACCCACACTTGCAAAAGAGATTATTTTTGCCGCCAAAGAGGCAACACATTTACCCGTTTCCGTAAAAACGCGTACAGGCATAAGATCGCATGATACAGAAGTTTGGATCGCGCATGTACTTGAAACGAAACCTGCTGCTATCATTCTTCACGGACGAACACAGAAACAACAATCAGACGGATTGGCAGACTGGGAGGAGATTGCAAAAGGGGCAAGGATGCGTGATCAGATCAACCCCGATACGCAATTTCTGGGTAATGGCGATGTGTTTTCGGTTTCACAAGGTGAAGAATTAATTACCAGATATGGACTTGATGGTGTGATGATCGGGCGTGGTATTTTTCATGACCCTTGGTTCTTTAATCCTTTGCCTCTAACACCTTCAAAATCTGGAAAATTAGCTCAATTACTACTTCATACAAAGTTGTATGAACAGAACTGGGGAGGAAAAAAGAATTTCAATCAGCTGAAACGATTTTATAAGATCTACACGAACGACTTTCCGGGAGCGGCTCTATTGAGAGCAGAATTGATGGAATCTAAAACGTACGAAGAGGTTTATCAGGTAGTCAATGCCTTTAAAAAAGAATTGCCGCTGCCAGAAGGCAATGGCAATTCATAATCAATTTATTAAAAGGTCTGACCTATTTTAAAATTCTATCAGATAGTAGGCAACTTCCATGGCTCACGATAACTTGGCAACAAATACTTGTTTGCTTCCTCTTCATTCGTGAATTTTGTTCCATCCCAAACCAGTTTTTTACCTGTACGATAGGCAATATTACCCAGCGCTGAGAATTTAGCAATGTGAGCCCCAATTTCTACGCTTGCATTCGTTTTTGGATTACGGTCCTTCCTGCATTCAAGGAAATTCTTCACGTGGTTTTTCAAACCTTCGCCGGTTCCTTTCACAAGCGCAACAGCTTCCATCCTCTTTTCGCGGTTAACTACCTCAGGAATCACTTCCCAACCACTACGGTCAACAACCAAAGTCCCGTTTTCGCCAACAAAACCCAATCCGTGATTACGTCCATAAGCGCCATCGTTGATCCCGATCGCATGATCCCACATCACGTTAAAGCCGTCGAACTCATAAATCGTCTGTAAACTATCAGGAGTTTCGCAAGCATCAGTCGGATAGCCATATTTACCTCCACTCGCCATAATTGACTTAGGAGTAGTGACATCCATACCATACAAGGCATAATCGAGCAGGTGAACTCCCCAGTCGGTCATGGCACCACCCGCATAATCCCATTGTTGAATAATAGCGCCATTCGCAGTTGAAACATTCGTAACATCCAAGCATTTTCCACTGTTTCTGTTTACTATTTTATAGTACCCACTACCAACACTAATAAATTGCCATTGTTGATTGGCACCACCTGTATAATCCCATTGTTGGATAGTAGTACCATTTACAGTTGAAGCGTTAGTAACATCTAAACATTTACCACTATAGACGCAAGTGATTTTATAATAACCACCACCTACATCCTCAACTTTCCATTGTTGGTTGCTCCCTCCACCATAAGTCCATTGTTGGATAATTCCGCCGTTTACGGTAGAC
>JANXZJ010000147.1 GCA_025355585.1 Mariniphaga sp.
TTTACCGGGAACACGGTTCATCAAATACCGGCTAAGGATCCATTCAGGATTAGTAACATGACGTTCCACGTAAGGATTGACTTCGTTTTGGATCTCTTCAAAAATCGATTTTGCCCAAACCTGCTGCTTTATTTTGTCGAGAACTGCTTGTTTATCACCGGCATTCACTAAAATATGAGGATTTTGTGCAGTTGTTGTCATGGTGGCAAAACCAAGAGAAATAACGACGAGAATAATTAGTAGTTTGCTCATTTATAAAAATTTATAAAAATTATCAGAACCACGATTGAAGCAGAATAAGCGGATGTAGCAGATTCTTAAGTATTGCACATTTACATTTACTGATTTTGAAGATACTTAACTTGTAGCATGATATTTTGAATTAATTTCCAATGCTCTTTGATATATAACTTTCTGAAAACCATTCCCAAGTATTTTATGTACCTGCATAGCAGCACCTATAATTTTACCGGTGGTTTCTTTGTATTTATACTCTTCAACCATACTTTCGATGCTTTAATTTTTATTTTCTGCAAATAACATATGAACCCTGATGAAACAGATAACACTGAAAAACTGCTTAATCTGCTTATTCTGCTTCAATCATAGTTCAGACAATTACCACTGCGCCAAAGCTTTCATCACAGGAATAACACTATTGTCAACTCCCAGCCATTGAGGTGTCAGCAATATAGAAATCGTCACATTCCCAATTGGTTCAGTAGCTTTGGCTATTAAACGACTGACGCCGATATTTTCGCTTTGTGGTTTGGCCTGTCGTGCGGATTCTGAAGTAAAAACGGCATTTACCGGGGAGAGAATTTTTGCAACCAGCTTTTGTCCGTTTAGCGTCAGTTCTGCTTGTTTCGGATTAATGATCTGAATTGTGGCGTCCGTAGTAATTCCCCATGCAATTTCTCCTGGTTTTGTTAAAACAAACTCATCCTGAATCAGGATTGCTTTGCGTCCGTTAACAACTTTCAGACCACGCTGAGCCAAGCTTGCATAATCTTTGTAAGCTTCTGTAAAATCGATCACCGAAAACGGTTCATCAACACCTTCACCATGTTTAAGAAATTTAGAGGTCGCATCCTCCCGCTGACTTTTGCCACTTAGCATGGGTACATTATGGCTTAATGAGTTGAGCCGGTAATAAGTATATCGCAGACTACCAAAGTAATCAGGAAGATTATAGTCGTCAGAACCAAGGTCGCGCGCCCAACGGACGCCAAGTGCATCGAATTCAAAATTTCCTAAATCGAGATGTGCATGATTTACTTTGTTGTAACCCGCTTTAATACCTACCCACAAACCATTTGTATCTGTCCATGAACTGCGGGAGAAAAAGAGCGCCACTTTTCCATCGAAGAATTTATCAAGATCTCTTTGCACAGCAGAATTTGCGTAAGGCCGGAACCAGATTACATCATAAACATTGGCTGTCCTTGTTGCAAGTTGTTCATTCACAAAGTCTGAAAAGTGATTGTTATTATAGACATTCGCCAGCCACATTGCAGGATGAGGAGCCCCCAGTTTAGACTTTTCACCTGCATCAGCGTAGTTGAGCATATAACCGGTTGGTCCTGCTGAGTAAATCGGGAAATAACCGGTAAGGTTCATCCCTGGTAATTGGGTCAGTCCGAAATCCTTTCCAAGTGCGCTTTGAAAGGCCGATATCCCATAAGCTGTATAATCTGTTGCATAACCCCAGTATCCGGGGCCTTCGCCCCAAACGCCATCCGGCCCGTAACAGTTAAGTGCATAAGGCAGATATTCAATTGCCTTGGAAACAATCGACAAGGCCAAATCAGGATCGGTTTCAGCGACAGCAAGTGCACCAATCGATAATCCACAGTTGCAAACCTGGTTCCAATTGTGATCAACTTTCATCCACCAGGCATTGGCAGCGTAAGCTTTTTTACCTTCATTCAAACCCAATTTAATCAGCCCTGTTCTGATCTGGTTACGTGTTGGCTGGTCCATTTTATTATAGAGCCAATCATATCCAATGGCAACAGCGTGGGTCATCTCGGCAACATCCAGAAAATGGGATGGATTCCAATCGTCAAATGTACAAACGGTTCGCATATTCGAGATAGCAGCGCTCAGGTATTTCTCATTACCCGTCCACCGGTAAGCAAAAGCGAG
>JANXZJ010000004.1 GCA_025355585.1 Mariniphaga sp.
GCGCTATGCGCTGTTATGGGATTCGCAGCGAATAGACAGAGCAGGTAAATTAACGATGCAAAGTAATGATGAACCTTATCTTCGATAGTCTTTTTATTATTTCCAATCTGCCACTCCACTACGTACCCCACTAAAAGTATGAGTGAGATAATATTAGGAAGCGTGAAAATTTCTTTCATTGTTTTTCCTTTACTGTTCTTGTTTGAATTTCAAGAGTTTTAGTCCTCCTATAATTTAGATATAAACCCCATATAACTATTAACCCGCCTAAAATGGTTACTAAAACTTTAAAAAATTCTCCGTTGTACTTTTGAGTCTCGCTGAAAAAATATTTTGCAATATCGCTGAAATAGCATATAATCAGTCCAATTATCACAATAACTAACAGCGAGATGAACCCATAGCGAATATGTTTTTTTGAAGGAATAATTTTATGCCAATTCATAAGAAAGGATTTAGTGTTTAGCATGTAAATTTAACAAAAAACTATCTAATTAAAATTCCTTTTATCAGTAGATCAAGATTTTTAGAAAATAAATATTCCATTTTCAATCACCTTTTTTCCGGTAAAAATTTCCAGTACCGTTTGGGCATGTGCTGTTTTTGCAGTTTAGGGTTCAGCCGCTCGCGAATCGTGATATTCTGGCAATAGCCCTTCCACATGGTTTGATAAACTGCTTCCTCTTCCTGTAACAAGTTAAGCGGCACGGCACCGTTACTCGTGTTGAACGACTTTTCGTTGAGTGTTACCTCTTCAACAGATTTCAGGTTGTAGAAAAATCCATAGTCACGTTTCAGGTCGTAAACGAGCCACAACTGGTCGGCAAAGCGCTCTTTCAGGTGTTTGATAGTCATAGGAATCACATCGTAATCGGGACTGATCGGGGCAAAGTAAATGTTGTCGAGTGTGCGCTGGAACCGGATGAACTGCAACATGCGGTGTGCTTCCTGCATTACGCGGCGGGCGGCTTTCCGCACCATTAACACATCCATGTCACCAAAGTTGCCTTCGATGCGAACGGGCGACGCGAAGGCCATCCGGATAAAATGCAAAAGTGCCATTTCGATGCCCTCTTCACCTGAAAGAAACGCCGAATAGGGCATCTGTTTCAGTTCAGTACTTAACTTTTGCTGAAGCCCTTTCCATACACGGTCGGAATGGGATGTCACGGTGGTGATGTATTCTTTCCTGATAAACAGGATCTCCTGAAGGTTTTTCTCCGAACAGATATTTACCGGCTCCAGTTTGCGGCTGTAACATTCAAACACCACAGATAGAAATCCTTCAAATGTTCCGTCGTAAACTAAGATCATGGTATTGAAATCAGGCAGTTAATATCTTGTTCTGGTTGCTAACCGGCGCAGGCAACTGTATCACTTCACCAAACGAGAAGAGTTTCAATTGTGTATCGGGTTGCGATTTAATCTTTGGTTTCTCACTCAGCAGTATCTGTCTTCGCAGCGTTTCCGATGGCAGATCGAATACTGACGATGGGAGTTCGTTGCTTATAATGAAGTATTTGGCGCGCGTCATCACCACACCGATTTTCGTCAGGTGCTGCGTGGTCAATGTCCGGAATTTTCGCGCTTCTACAATCCGTTGTGCCGATTGTACCCCAATTCCGGGTACGCGCAGGATCATATTGTAACTGGCTGTGTTCACGTTGATGGGGAACAACTGAAGGTTGCGAAGGGCATACGCGAGCTTCGGATCAATTTCCAAATCGAGGAAAGGCTGGTCCGGGGTAAGGATTTCATCGGCCGTAAACCGGTAGAAACGCATGAGCCAATCGCTTTGGTAGAGGCGGTTTTCGCGCACCAATGGCGGGGTTTTAAGGGCAGGCAGCCGTTTGTCATATTCGTTTACGGGCAGGTAACCAGAGTAATAAACCCGTTTGAGCCGTTGACCGCTGTACAAATCGGATGCAAGGCTCAATATCTGCCGGTCACTTTCGGGTGTGGCACCCACAATAAGCTGTGTACTTTGTCCTGCAGGAGCAAACGCGGGCGTGTGACGGAATTTCTGCCGCTCTTCCTTGTTCACCAGAATATTGTCTTTGATAAGATTCATCGGTCCATAGATATCCTTGTAACTCTTGTCGGGCGCCAAACGTTTTAGCTCGGGACTGGAAGGAATTTCGATGTTCACGCTTAGCCTGTCGGCATAGATTCCTGCCTCGTTCAGCAATTCCGTGCTTGCTCCCGGTATGGCTTTCATATGGATGTAGCCGTTGTAACGCTCTTCAGTCCTCAGTTTTTTAGCAACGAGCATCATGCGTTCCATCGTATGATCGGGATTTTTAATCACGCCGGAACTCAGAAACAGCCCTTCGATATAATTTCTCCGGTAAAAACCAATCGTGAGATCGACAAGCTCTTCAACCGTGAGTGTGGCACGCGGCCGGTCGTTGGTGCGCCGATTGATGCAGTAGGCGCAGTCGTAAATGCAGTGGTTGGTCATCAGTACTTTCAACAGGCTCACGCAACGACCATCATCGGTAAAACTGTGACAAATTCCGCAGTTCAATGTGTTTCCAATCCCACCCTGCGTATTGCTGCGGTTGTTTCCGCTTGATGCGCACGACACGTCGTATTTGGCAGCATCGGCTAATATATTTAGTTTTTCCTGGACAGTTTCATTCATGATTACGAATTTTTCTGTAATTTCACCACGAAAATACTAATATAATTAGCAATTTCATCGAGAGATACAAAAAAAGATATTAACAAGACTCAGAATTTCAAATCGAAGCAGTATATGATCTACCTGAAAGAAAATATGAAATTCCTGCGGAAGCAACATGCGCTGACGCAGGGGCAGTTGGCCGGTTTGCTGGATTCGAAACGGTCGCTGATTGGCTCGTATGAAGAGGGAAGGGGCGTGCCTAAACTTTCAATTATCCGGCGCATGGCTGAAATCTTTGAAGTGAGCATGGATAATTTGCTGGCGGTTGATCTTTCACAAAAAATAGTTGAAGTTGAAAGGCCAAAGACCGAAGATACGAATAACATTGGAGTTAAAGGGCTGAAGGTGCTGAGTGTGGTGGTAACACCCGAAAATGATGAACTGATTTCGATTGTTCCGGTGAAAGCTTCGGCGGGGTATCTCAATGGTCGCGCCGATGCAGATTACATCGGACAGTTGCCCCACTTTTCGATGCCGGTGGCCGAGTTGTCGCAGGGGCATAGTTACCGGGTTTTTCAACTCAAAGGCGACAGTATGCTGCCCCTCACTCCCGGTTCATACATCTTTTGCGATTATGTGGAGGAGGTTGCTGACATTCGCGAGGGAAAATCTTACGTCCTCATCACCTCCGATGAAGGCATTGTTTACAAGCGCATTTTCCTCCCCGGCGAAAACCAGTTACAGTTGAAATCGGACAATCCGGAGTATGAACCTTATACGATTGAGACCACTTCGGTGCTCGAGATCTGGCGGGCGCTGGGTTTCTTATCGTTCGAACTTCCGGAGCCGGATGCGCTGAATGTGCAAAAGCTGAGCGCAGTGGTGGCGAAAATGCAGGAAAAGCTTGAGAAGATGAAAGGGTAGGATTATTCAAAGAAATGGATAAAGTTTCATGAACGAATCTATTGCAACATATTTTGAATATCAAATAACGTTTAAAGTCAAAGAAACATCTTCTTGACACACTTTAACCTTACGAATTAGGCTAAAAGCTTAATGTTCATGTCATCCACACTATCCGTTACAGAGCCAAACAGTATAAAGGATGTTCGATTTCCTAATTTGTCAAAATTATTTTTCATAAAATTTCAATTTTTGAAACTAATTGAATTATAATTCGAATAAGAGGAAATAATAAGCTTCCTGACCCTTCGTGGCCTGCTCTTTATAGCATCATAACACTGCCTTATGCTATTTTGTGAATAAATTATTTTATTTGAATTTTAATACAATAATTGAAATGCAGAATTTAATTAGTGCACAAATTTCAGATGAAGACCTCAAGGAGGTACTTCAGTCTATTGCTTTAATTAAGCAAAAACTTCCGTTTTTGCAGAAACTCTCCAAACGTGCTAAAAAATCGACTTCAATGTTAAAAGACAAGCGAATTCCGTTTGCAAACAAGGCGCTCGATTATGCAGAACGTGTACCTAACCTTAGTCCAAATCCCGAATTACTCGCGGAGGCGCAAAAGGATAGTGCTTTATTTGAAAAACTCCAATCGGTTGACCGTGAAATGCAACAATTGAGCGAAATGATTACTGACACCCGCATGTTGGCAGGTGCCGAATTTTACGATTTTGCAAGAATTGTTTACAAGATGTCTAAAATTTCGGTGTCGCTTGAGAAGCCCGGATCACAAAGTATTGTCGATAATCTGGGTGAACTCTATGCAAGTCAGGGGAAATCGATTGTTGAAAAGGTTGCCGCATTGGCTTAACAAATCTCAATCCCCGAAAGACCGGGCAGTGTAAGGTCTTCCGGGGATGATTCAAAAGCGGTATGACTGAAAAATAAAATAGCTGATTTGAGGTCAAAATAGCTGATTTGAGGTCAAAACATAAACTAACGAGGTTGAAATGAAAACCAGTTTATTAAAAATGAAAACTACCGACATCAAAACCTAAACTACCGGGGTCGAAATGAAAACTGGTTTATTAAAAATAAAAACTACCGGCATTGAAAAGTAAACTATCGACATCAAAACCTATTCTATCGGAGTCGAAATGAAAACTAGTTTAATAAAAATGAAAACTGGTTTATTGAAAATGAAAACTTACTAAATAAAAACCCCCTGCATTTTGAATATTAAAACATCTTTTAAACTTATTTGTGAAACCTAATTAGTTCTAATCATGTATAAATGTTGTTTTAAAGTATATAAATGGTAAGTAGACCAGATTTCATTTTTACAAGCCATGGATCTTTCGCTTCAAACTGAATTTTATTCCGGGATTAAAACGCTTATTGAAAAATCACGGATAAAGGTTTATGAAGTTATAAATTTTGAGATGGTTCAAACTTACTGGCAGATTGGAAAACGAATTTTTGAAGAGGAACAAAAAGGAAAGGAAATAACTGGTTATGGCGAGTTTCTCATCGAAAACCTGGAATCACAATTAATCAGCGAATTTGGAAAAGGATTCGATCGAAATAACATGGCATTTATGCGCCGATTTTTCCTCACTTTCCCGATTGCAAATACACTGCGACCAGTGTTGAGTTGGTCACATTATCGATTAATTATTAATGTAGAAGAAGAACAGGCTCATTTTTTTTATATGAACAAAGCAGCAGATAATCATTGGAGTGTACAGCAACTGACACAACAAATAGAATCCAAATATTACACAAAGTCACTTTCCGATAGTATGAAAGAAGCGGAGAACGATGGATTACTTATGGATGAATTGCAATGCAAAGCATCCGATTTGTTCCGTGATCCTTATTTACTTGAATTTTTAGACTTTAAGCCTGTCAATGTAAGTCTTAAACATGAGCTGGAACAATCTGTTTTGGATAAAATCCATGAATATCTGCTCGAACTTGCCAATGGGTTCTGCTTTGTAACCCGCCAGAAACACGTAGCTACAGAACAAAACGAGCACTACCACATCGATCTTGTGTATTACAATTACCTGTTGCGCTGTTTCGTGCTCGTGAATTTAAGATTGGGTGAAACTACCGGTGAAGATGAGCTGATTTTGGATCGCTATGTGCAGATGTATGACGATAAAATCAAACCTAAAGATGATAATCCTACATTTGGAATATTAATTTGCTCACACAATGGGAAGACAGAGGTAAAATATGCCCCGCTGAACAATCGAAAACAAGTCTTTTCATCACTTTATCAACTGGTTATCCCATCAAGGAATGAGTTGGCTGAAATTGTTACCGCTGAAATACAGCAGCAGATAAGCGAAAATCAACTTCTGGAAAAACATTTATTGTCCGAAGACAAAATCTAAACAGGGACATCATTCAATAAACGGTGCACCATTCATTCAAAGTTGATTCAATCAATATGATCACTACTGGAGTAAGATGCTTTTAGATCGTTTCTAATGATCCAAACATTTCCATAAATTTCTGGTCGTGAATATAAATCCTTAAAGAAACACAACACAAATCCAACAACAATAGTCTGTAAATGGTGTTATATACAGTATAACAATTTTAAAAAGATGACACAAAAAATAGTATTGAAATCAAGGCCGGTGGGAGTTCCCACCCCTCAGAATTTTGAAACACAGACCACTGAAATCGCGGAACTTACGACAGGAATGGTCCGGTTGAAAGCGCACACATTTTCGGTCGATCCTTACCTGCGCGGAAGAATGAGCGATGCCAAATCATACATAGCTCCGTTTGCGGTTGGCGAACCAATTATTGGTGGCGGAGTTGCACTTGTGACTGAAAGTAAGGCGGAAGGACTGAAGGTTGGTGACTATGTATTGGGAATGTTCCCATGGCAGGAGGAGATGGTTGTTAATGCGACTGGTATGCAGTTGGTTGATCCGAAAATTGCACCGTTGAGTTATTACCTTGGTGTTCTGGGAATGCCGGGTCTTACAGCCTATTTTGGTTTGCTTGACATTGGCAAACCGCATAAGGGTGAAACGGTTGTTGTTTCGGGTGCGGCGGGTGCCGTGGGGCTTGTTGTCGGACAGATTGCGAAAATCAAGGGATGCCGCGTTGTCGGTATAACAGGTGATCTGTCAAAGGTTGACTACCTGATAAATGAATTGGGTTTCGATGCGGCAGTCAATTATAAAACAGAAACAAATTTGGCCGGTGCCCTTGCTGCTGCCTGCCCTGATGGGGTTGATGTTTACTTTGACAATGTTGGTGGTGAAATATCGGACGCTGTGATTTCGCAAATTAACAAAGCCTCAAGAATAATTATTTGCGGACAAATCTCAATGTACAATGCAACTTCCCAGCCTGTCGGACCCCGCATTCAACCAACCATACTGAAAAAGAGCGCATTGATGCAGGGATTTATAGTAAACAACTATGCTTCACAATTTCCTGAAGGATTTAAAGCATTGGCTCAATGGGTAGGTAGCGGGATGCTAAAATACACGAATACGACCTTCCATGGATTTGAAAAACTTCCCGATGCTTTTATTGCACTTTTCGACGGAAAAAACCTGGGAAAAATGATTGTCGAGGTATAAAAAGCATCCGAAACATATAAAAATATTCGTATAAAAGCATATTAAGCATGAAAAGGTAAAATATATTTACTCGGTTAAAAATAATTTTCATGCGACTATTCAATTAATTAAAAATAGTTTAATTTTACGACGCGCAATATAGAATGGTTTTTCTCAGCGGGTAATTTTTGATACCGTATTCGTTTGTATTTGAAAGAAACCCGTATGAAAACTTTTACGTAAAGTGAAATTATTTTATGCTTTTACACCAATTATAATTAACAAATCAAATGATGAAATTAACATGCCTCTACTCTGTTCTGATCGTTCTGATTCTGGCTGGATGTCAGAAGGACACAACCACCACAACAACACCACTACCCGGCGATAAAAATACATCTGAAGGGAGTATTGTTATTGGTGACAAAACTTTTGATGGACTGAATGGTCTTGTATTTGGTCAGATTTCTACCTCAGGGTTAAAATCTGGTGTTTTGGGAACCTGTCCTTCAGTTACAGCCACGCTGAACGCTTCATTTCCGGTTGCCATTACTTTCGATTGGGGAACCGGTTGCACAAGTGCTGACGATGGAATTACACGAAGCGGAAAGATAACCGCATCAGTTTCAGGCATGATGAACATGGCCAGTTCTGTTATTACATTTACCTTTACCGACTTTGTAAGCGAGGGAAACAAAATCAGCGGTGTACACAAAATCACCTATATGGGTCTGAATACAGGGAATAACTGGCCCAGATATGCTGTTTTTACGGAAGCAAAAATTGAGTTCCCTGACAAAAAATTTATTACCTACCGGGCTGAATATGTTCGACTTCAGTCTGAAGGATCAGCAACTCCATTAATTATTGCTGATGATGTTTGGCGCATCGAAGGTAATTCATCAGGTATCACCAGGGAAGGTGTTGCCTGGACTGCCAGCTATCCAAGCGCTGTGGTAAAGAAGGCATCATGCAAATGGTTTTCAAGCGGATCTGTTCTTGTTACGCCACAGGGTGAGCTTCCCCGCACGATCAACTTTGGAGATGGGACTTGTGACAATAAGGCAACACTTACAATAGGTGATAAGACAATCGATATATTATTGTAATCGTTAAGCAATTTACAATGAAAGAGTGCCATAAAACCTGATTTTATGGCACTTCTTCATTTAAAGCGATGTAACGAACCGGATGGTTGAATGAGTCTAAATTAGCAGGAAGGTTATCGCTTTGGTTTTGAATGTTTCACGGCAGGTAGAACATATTGAATTATTTATATACTTTTGCCGCGTTATTTATTTTAAACAGATGTTTTTCTTTGGAGCTTTTTCCGGAAATTTGCTTTACCTGATTCTTGCCATATCCTACCTGGCCGGATGTTCTGCATTGGCATTCCGTAGCCCTGAGGATCAGACGAAAGAAAATAAATCGGCTGAAACAGTATCTGCTCCTATTTTGTATGAGAATATTTTTGATGAGCATTCTGCCCGGTATTATACAATTAACACCAACATTTCTGATCAGGTACTCTCAGAAGAAATTTCTTTACAACCTCCTGTTGATTCCAATTCAAGATTTCGGTTTATTCCCCCTCCTTTAGATCCGAAGATCCACTTTTCGGGTTCAGCGTTGTTCTCGCGCCCTCCTCCAAATTCCTTGGTTTAAAATCGTTTTGAATATTGGATAATTGTTGTCAGATGTCCAGGTTCCCGAATGTTTAAAAGATTCGGGTTGAGGATTGTCAGTTACAGTTTCCAATGATTTTTACTATTATAGATTTGATTTACAAGGAATAAAATATGAAGTTATTTCCGGTACTTGTGTTACCATTATTATTGTTTTTATATTCAGGTTCGATTTGTGCCCAAATAACGCCTGTTAAAGTAGACACCTTAACCATCGGCGATGTTACATTAGATGAGATTACCGTTAAATCGCCCAAAGAACAGACCAGTATCAGGCAGTTACCTGCTTCCATTTCAATTGTTACCTCCAAATTGCTTGAAAGCTCAGAGGTGAATTCGCTTAAAGATCTTTCATCGGCAATTCCAAATTTCTTTATGCCGGACTATGGCTCAAAGCTGACTTCCCCGGTTTATATCCGTGGAATTGGGTCAAGGATTAACTCACCCTCCGTGGGAATCTATGTCGATGACGTTCCATATTTCGAAAAGGCCGCATTCGATTTCGATTTTTTTGATATCGACAGGGTAGAAGTGTTGCGCGGTCCCCAGGGGACTTTGTACGGAAGAAATACGATGGGTGGAATTATCAACATTTACACCAAATCGCCGCTAACAGAAACTGGTTCAAAAATCAAATTATCAGCAGGTAATTATGGGAATTACACTGGTGGCTTTAATCATTACGGACAAATCGGTCAAAAAGTAGGATTTGCAGTAAATCTTTCCGGAGTTCACCGTGACGGATTTTTCACCAACCTTTATTCAGGAGATAAGGTAGATAAGATGAATTCAATCGGTGCCAGGGGAAGACTAATCTGGAAGATTTCGGACCGGATGTCACTTGAAAATATTGCGAGCTTTGAACACAGCAATCAGGGCGGATATCCATACGCGCTTTATAAAGATTCGCTGAAAGATAACCTCCGGATAAACTACGACCAGTACAGTTCGTATCTCCGCGATATGTTTTCGGATGCACTGGTCTGGAACTATTCCGGTGAAAAATTTAAAATTCACGCTACTTCCAGCTTTCAGTTACTGAAGGATAATCAATCTATTGATCAAGACTTTACTCCTGCAAAACAATACTTTGTGGTGCAGGAACAAACACACCGGATGTTTTCGCAGGAGGTTGTGATGAAGTCGAATCAGAAAAAAAGATACGAGTGGCTTATCGGAGCTTATGGTTTTGTTCAGCTTTTTGACAATAGCGTTGAGGTGAATTACTATCCCACAAAATCGGATTATATCAAAGGTTATGATCACCGTATCTCAGGTGCAGCCTTTTTTCATCAGTCAACAGTGAATGATTTTCTGATTCCCCATTTATCGTTGACTGCCGGCATACGGCTTGACCTCGAAAAGGACAAGTTAAATTACACCTATGATTTATTGACTGCCGGTTCATGGGTAAATAAAGTCGATACCGTTTACCCTACGTTAAATGGTGCCAGAGTGCTCCCAAAGTTTACGCTCAATTACCGTGCAGGAAATTCAAACTTCTATGCAACAATTGCAAATGGCTATAAAACAGGAGGTTTTAACTCAACTTTTGAACGTCCCGAAGATTTAACCTTCGATCCTGAATATAGCTGGAGTTACGAATTGGGGTGGCGTGCACCTCTTTTCAATCACCGGTTTTATGCAGATGCTGCTGTTTTTTACATCGATTGGAAAAATCAGCAGATTTATCAGCCGGTTCCCAGCGGCAGAGGTTCGATGTTGAAGAATGCCGGAGAAACTGAAAGCCATGGTCTCGAATTTTCGATGCGGATGGCTCCTGTGAAGGGATTTGAAGCAAACATCAGCTATGGTTACACACATGCCACATTCCTCACGTACATGGCCAATGCGACCACCAATTATGCCGGAAATTTCATACCATACGTACCAGACCAAACGATTGCTTTGTCAGGCAGTAAAACCTTTCAATTCAGGCAGTCAGTGATTGAATCGATGCGGATCAGCCTCAATTACCGGGGTACCGGCAAGTATTACTGGAGCGAAAAGAACACCGACTACCAGGATTATTACGGTCTCATCGACGGAAAGATTACTTTTACAAAAGGCAATTTTCAACTGGAGTTCTGGGGGAAGAATATTTTGGATACCCAATATTATGCTTTTTCATTCGAAGCGCTTGGAAATCGGTATGTTCAACCCGGCAGACCTTCGCAGGTTGGAGTTAACCTGTCGTTAAAATTTTAATTAATGAATCGCGAGAAACTCGATAAATTCTTTGTTCTCTTTAGCTTATACATTGCCCAATCGATCCCGATGAGCTTTTTCTCGACCGTGGTACCCGTTATCATGCGTCAGGAACACTATTCGCTTCAGTCAATCGGACTATTACAGCTGATTAAACTTCCATGGATTTTTAAATTTCTTTGGGCCCCACTGATCGATCGCAATGCCGGAGATCTGAAGCAATACCGGAAATGGATCATCGGTTCTGAATTATTTTATGCAGTTGTAATCATTGCCATTGGTGTACTCAATCTTCAATTCGATTTTAAGCTGATCATCGTACTGATGATCATTGCCTTTGTTGCTTCAGCAACCCAGGATATTGCCACGGATGCCTATGCGATCCTGATTATGAAGAAAGAAGAGCGAAGTTTTGGAAACAGCATGCAGTCTTCGGGTAGTTTCATTGGAGCGCTTGCTGGAAGCGGTCTCTTACTGATTGTCTACCATCATTTTGGCTGGACGATGTTACTTCATTGCCTGGCGCTTTTCGCCTTAATTGCACTGATTCCACTGTTACTTTATAAAAAGAGGGAACCGGTAGTTGAAAGGACGGGAAGTATCATAAAAATGAAAGACCTTTATCTCTTCTTTGCCGCTCCCGGAATGGTAAAACGCGTTTTTCTGCTTGCCTTTTATTATTCCGGAATCATTGGAATATTAGCAATGCTGAAACCTTATCTGGTTGATTTGGGTTATTCCATAAAGGAGATCGGATTTATGTCGGGAATTGTTGGCACTTCTGTAGCAGCTTTGTCTGCGATTTTAGCTGGTTTTCTGATCAATAAACTTGGCAGACGTAATTCGCTGATCAGTTTCTCATTTTTAAGCATCATTGCAACCTTCTATCTATGGATGATCTCGCTCGGAACACCAAATACGCCAATGATTTATTTGGGAATTATTCTAATATGGGGCACCTACGGATTACTCACCGTGGCCATTTATACAACGTCAATGGACCATGTGAGACCTGGCAGGGAAGGGACCGATTTTACCCTCCAAATCGTGATTACCCATCTGAGTAGTCTGATTATTGCCGTATTAAGCGGAAAAATTGCTGACAATATCTCGTATAGCGGTTTATTCCTTGTTGAAGCGCTTCTAAGTGTAGTTACATTTGTAGCACTATTTTTTCTTTATCGTAAAAAAAGCTTGTCATGATTATTCCGGAACATTTACTCGAAAAATACAATTCACCTGTGCCGCGTTACACAAGTTATCCGCCGGCCAACTACTTTACTGATGTGGTGACAGAAAATCAATATATTGAAGCTGTTAAGGATTCAAATAACCGGAATCCGAAAAATATCTCCATTTATATTCACATCCCATTCTGTAAAAAGCTTTGTTTTTACTGTGGATGTAATGCCTTGCCATTGGCGACGATGGAAGCGATGAAAAATTATGTGACAGCCCTCAAAGAAGAGATCAAAATGGTTGCTGCATTGATTGATAAAGACCGGAAAGTCTCGCAAATCCATTATGGAGGTGGAACCCCCAATGTATTGCCTGTTGAATGGATTGCAGAGATTAACAAGCTTATTTATTCTTTGTTTAAGTTAACTGATCAGCCCGAAATTGCGATTGAATGCAATCCTGCCCACTTGTCATTTGATTACATCGATCAACTCAAAAAAGCCGGATTTAACCGATTTAGTATTGGAATACAAGACTTTAATAATGATGTATTAAAAACAGTCAACCGTGATCCGTCAGAACTTCCGGTGGGTGAAATCCTTCAGAAATTAAAAACCGGTTCAGAACACATTGCTGTTAATCTTGATTTTATTTATGGATTGCCCGGGCAAACAGTTGAAAGTTTTCTCGATTCAATACGGAAAGCTGTCTCTATTCGTCCCGACAGACTTGTCACTTTTTCATATGCCCATGTTCCGTGGGTCAAAAAAGCGCAGAAAGTTCTTGATAAAATAGGTTTGCCCACCAGTGAATTGAAAATGAAGATGTTTTCAGTTTCGCATGACTTTTTATTGGCCAGTGGCTACAAGTCAATCGGTTTGGATCACTACGTGCTTGAAAGTGATGAGCTTTATCAGGCATTACTGAGTAAAAGCCTGCACCGAAATTTCCAGGGATATTGTACCCGCCAGACAACCGGGCAAGTGTATGCTTTTGGAGTATCATCTATCAGCCAGCTCGAAAAAGGGTATGCTCAAAATATTAAATCGATAAAAGGTTATATCGAATCGATCAACTCAGGACATCTGCCTATTGAAAAAGGTTATATGCTGAGTGATGATGAAATTATTGTACGCGAGGTAATTAATCAATTGATGTGCAACATGCATATTGATTGGCAGGATTTGGCTGACCGGCTAAATATTTCACAAACAGCAATTAAAAATGCGATCACTTACGACAGCCCAGAGTTAAAGAAGTTCGAAGATGATGGCATTCTGAAACTGACGGCGGAAGGACTCGAGATGACAGAAAGTGGTACACTTTTTATTCGGAATGTAGCTGCTTCGTTCGACCCGCTGACCAATACACAGACTAAACAGTTCTCAAAACCGGTTTAAATATGGAAGGTAATATCAATACAAATGTTGTTATAATCGGTGCCGGTCTGACTGGTTTGGTTGCTGCTCATTATCTTTTGAAAAGCGGATTTAGCGTGAAAATCGTTGAAAGAAACAATCGTCCGGGCGGCGTGATACAGACAATTAAGGAACAGGGATTTACGATTGAGGCGGGACCCAATACCGGAGTCGTGTCTCATCCCGAGATCGTGGAGCTTTTCGAAGATCTCAAAGATGATTGCACGATTGATATTGCAAATCCTGAAGCAAAGAAGAGACTAATATGGAAAGGAGAAGCGTGGCATGCACTACCCTCAGGACTTCTGCCTGCAGTTAAAACACCGCTTTTTTCGCTTGGTGACAAATTCCGGATTTTAGGAGAACCATTTCGAAAAAGAGGAACCAATCCTGACGAAAGTATTGCTGATCTGGTAGTAAGACGTATGGGTAGAAGTTATCTTAATTATGCAGTAGATCCTTTTATTTCAGGTATTTATGCTGGAGATCCGACCACATTGGTGACCCGTTTTGCATTGCCAAAACTTTATACGCTTGAACAAACGTATGGTAGTTTCGTTGGCGGGATGATAAAGAAAGGATCGGAACCTAAAGAAGAAAGGTCGAAAAAAGCAACGCGGGAGGTCTTCTCTGCAAAAGGAGGACTTCAATACCTCATCGATGCGCTGGTAAAAAGCATTGGCAATGAAAATATTCTTCTGAATTGCAAGGATGTAGTTGTAAGCAAGAATGATAAGATATTTAGTACTACTTTCTTAATGGGTAGTATACCTGTAGGTTTGACTTCTGAAAAAGTCATTTCTACGGCGGGCGGAAGTGAGATCGATGCCTTATTCCCTTTTATCGGGCAGGAGCAATCAAAGGCGATCAAACAATTGGAATATGCCAAAGTTGTGCAGGTTGCGCTCGGGTACCAGCAATGGAAGGGAATATCAATCAATGCATTCGGCGGATTGGTTCCATCTATAGAGAAACGAAAAATACTTGGTGTCTTATTTCCATCCTCTTTCTTCGAAAACCGTGCTCCCGAGGGCGGAGCCTTGCTTTCGGTTTTCCTTGGCGGTATTAAACACAGTGAATTTTATTCATTAAAAGACGAAGAGATTATATCGCTCGTTGAAGATGAAATTGGAGAAATGCTGAAAATTAAGGGAATAAAGGCTGATGTGCTGAAAATCTTCAGGTATCAGTACGCAATTCCGCAGTATACAAAGACTTCGGAGCAAAGACTTGAAGCGGTCGGTTTTGTTCAGAAAAACTATCCTGGATTGATCCTTGCCGGGAATATCCGCGATGGAATTGGTATGGGAGACCGGATCAAACAGGGGCGTGCCATCGCCGAAGAAATCATTAACAAATAGAAGATGGACCAGACCGCAGTTATTCTTGTGAATGTTGGAACTCCGGATTCACCAGCAGTCGCCGATGTGAGACGATATTTGTTTCAGTTTCTGAATGACAGACGCGTGATTGACCTTCCGTGGCTTTTGCAAAAAATACTTGTGAACCTGATTATTGTCCCTTTCAGAGCGCCAAAATCTGCGAAGCTCTATCTAAAGTTATGGGACGAAAAGGGTTCCCCGCTTTTATACTTTTCAGAGCAAGTTGAAGAGAAACTTCAATTGCGAATGGGGGGTAACTATAGAATCTACAATACCATGCGCTATGGTAATCCCTCATTGGAAAAGATATTAAAACAAATTGAAAATCAGAATTTTAAAAAGATAATTATCCTTCCGCTCTTTCCACAATATGCTTCAGCAACCACCGGATCTGTTTCGGAGTATGTTTTGGCAAAAATAAGTCGTTGGAATGCGATTCCTGAACTTCGATTGATCAACCATTTTCACGATCACCCGGCTTTTATCGATGCTTTCGTTTCACAGGCAGTCAGCTATGAGGTGGCTAAATGGGATCATGTTATTTTTTCGTTTCACGGATTGCCATTACGACAAATCAGTAAAGTCCATCCGGAAATAGATTGTACAGAATGCCTTTGCAAAACACAATCTATTGAAGAGGGCAAATTCTGTTACCAGGCTGCTTGTTATGAAACTGCAAGGTTAATTGCCGGAAAAATTGGTCTCTCGACCAGTGATTATTCAGTTTCTTTTCAATCCCGGCTTACAAAAAACTGGATGACACCCTTTACAGATGTGGTATTGGTTAAAAAAGCAAAGGAAGGAATTAAGAAAATCCTGATTTTCGCCCCTGCATTTGTAGCAGATTGCCTTGAAACCAAGGTTGAGATCGGAGATGAGTACAAAATTCTTTTCAAAAATCATGGCGGCGAAGACTTACAGCTCGTCGAAAGCCTGAACGATCACGATTGCTGGATCGAGGGTTTAAATCAGATAATTACTTCCGCAAAGTAAGGACTTGGTTTGATCGATTTAGAAAAGTAATAGGAGTCGTGATAATTAAGTTTTTGAAATATAGTTGTATACAAGCTTTTATTTCTCTGATAGATTTAAGTTCAATTATTCCAAACTATAACATTGAACTTTTGTCGGAATGTATTACTTTCATCCCCTAAGGTATAATTCAGATAATACAATTGATCTAAAATAATGGTTCATATCAAGATTAACGGTCATGAAATTGAAGTTGAAGCCGGAACTTCGGTTTTAAAAGCCGCCGAAAAGGCTGGAGTTAAAGTTCCTGCAATGTGTTACAACGAGGAATTGGGACATTTTACTTCGTGTATGTTGTGTCTCGTAAAAGATGCCTCGAATGGCCGGTTATTTGCTTCGTGTTCGGTTACAACCACCGAAGGTATGTCGGTAATTACGGATGATGAGGAAATTAAGGAAGCGCGTCAGACAGGTCTGGAACTGCTGCTGAGCGAACATGTTGGCGATTGCGAAGGTCCTTGCCAGGTGGCTTGTCCCGCGCATATGGATATTCCGCAGATGAACAGGCTGATTGCTGCCGGCAAATTTGAAGCGGCATTGAAGCTGGTCAAAAAAGACATTGCTTTGCCTGCCATTTTAGGCCGGATTTGTCCCGCTCCATGCGAAGGCGCTTGTCATCGTAAGACGGTTGATGGTTCTTCTGTCTCCATTTGTCTGCTTAAACGATTTGTGGGCGATGAAAATGATATACACCCTTTTGAACCACTTCCCTTAACGGGAAAGAAAGTAGCCGTAATCGGAGCAGGACCTGCAGGATTAGCTGCCGCCTATTATTTACAGCTAAACGGTTATCAGACTGTATTATTCGATAAAAATAACTTAGCCGGAGGTCTACTTCGTACAGAGATCAAACCCGAAATTTTACCAATTACTATTTTAGGCAAAGAGATTAAAACCATTTTAGATACAGGTGTTGTATTTGAGGGGGGAAAGGATATAAATGCAACTGCATTCCAGGATATTAAAAATCAATATGAGGCTGTAATCATTGCAACCGGAGTTCTAGTTGATGAAATCAGAAGCTGGGGATTAGCAACGAATGCCAAAGGTATTGAAGCTGATCAAAACAGTTACGAAACCTCGTTAAAAGGTGTTTTTGCGATCGGAAACTCATTGCGTTCTTCAAGGCTGGCGGTTCGTTCTGTCGGACAAGGAAAAGAAGTTGCGTGGTCGGTTGCCCAGTATTTATCGGGCGAAGAGCCGAAAGGAGAACCAAGGTTATTTAATTCGCGGTTTGGTAAATTGCTTCAGGAGGAGATTTCAGAATATCTGAAGGAATCGGTTCTTCAGGAAAGAATATCTTCAGATAGCATCAGATCAAACGGTTATTCAAAGGAAGAAGCGATGGCGGAAGCCAAACGATGTCTTCATTGCGACTGCCGTGATATTGAGAATTGCAAATTAAGGGTCTTATCGGGGCGATACGGTGCGAATCAACGCCGGTTTGCCGGTAATGCAAGGAAAACAATGACGAAGCACTTCGCACACCGGATTGTTTATGAACCGTTGAAATGCATTAAGTGCGGAATCTGTGTGCGAATGACCGCCAAATACCAGGAAAAATATGGTTTCTCCTTTATCGGTCGCGGGTTTGATGTGGTAATCAGAGTTCCGTTCAATGAATCGGTGGAAGCAGGATTGGCCGAAACTGCCGAAAAGGTGGCGAAAGCATGCCCGACGGGTGCACTATCTGTAAATAATAAATTATGAGAATATTATACCTGATATTATTCGTCTTGATTGTATTTAAAGGTGCGAATGGCCAAAATTCAACCTCATGGAACAACTTTCGCGGAAGTCAGGACCTTTTAGGAACCACGAATGTGAACTTTCCGGAGAAGCCAAAGAAGCTTTGGAATTTCAAGGTGGGTGATAACATTAAATCGGCGGCAGTAATCAGTGAAGGAAAGGTGGTTATAGGTGCGACTGATGGATTTATCTATTGCCTTGATCTCAAAGGAAAGCTGGTTTGGAAATACAAAACAGAGAATTCGATTGAGGCTCCGGCGATGATTCTGAACGGAAAAGTTTATGTCGGTAACCTTGATGGCAATCTATATGCCCTCCAGTTTTCAGATGGTTCACTGATCTGGAAATACAAAACCGACAACCAGATTATGGGATCGGCAAACTTTTGGAAATCAGGATCTAAAACGTCGTTAATTGTCGGAAGTTACGACTATAATCTTCACTGCGTTGATGCCGAAACGGGTAAAATGCGCTGGATGTACGAATCAGACAATTTTATTAACGGTGCGGCTGCCTGTTTCAACGGTAAAGCGATCTTTGGTGGCTGCGACGGTTTTCTTCACGTTATAGACATTAGCACAGGTAAATCAGAGTCGAAAATCAATGTAGCGACCTATGTTGCCGGTTCGTGCCCGGTAAGCGATAAAATGGCCTATATCGGCGATTACGATGGTAAGTTCTCGAAAGTAGATATTCAGGCGCAAAAAATTGTCTGGAGCTGGGAAAACAAAGAAGTGAAACAACCTTTTGTTGCTTCAGCGGCATTATCAGGTGATAAAGTTGTAACAGGCAACCGCGATAAGTTCGTCTATTGCTTCGATAAAAATACCGGGAAACTGCTTTGGAGTTTCAATAGCGGCAACCGTGTGGAAGCATCACCCGTCATTATTAAGGATAAAGTGATGATAGCCAATATGCGTGGTGATCTGGCTTTGCTAAAATTGACAGATGGTTCAGTGATCTGGAAATACGAAATTGGGAATTCGATTCTCCATAATCCGGCTGTTATCGAAAACCTGATGGTAGTCTGTGCGTTAGATGGAAACGTTTATTGCTTCGGTAAATAACGAAGAACTAAATTCTATTGTTGTGCTTAATACTAAAAGACACCCACTCAATGGATACAATAACGAGATTAGAAGACCTTGGCTATTATGAAGAGCTTGAAGTATTCAGACTTGAGAACAATCTCAATAGTTTTGAGGTTGGAAGAGTAATTGCAGAACATAAGGAACGCTTCATTATTAAGACAATGAAGGGTGAATTTGAAGCGGAGATAACTGGTCATATGCGCTTTACTGCAAAAAGTCGTGAGGATTTTCCTGCAGTAGGTGATTGGGTTGCCCTGACAACTTATGAATCCGATTTTGCAATAATTCATAGAATTTTTCCAAGATTTTCAGTTATTAAAAGGCAGGCTGTTGGACAGTTTGGTGAGATTCAGATAATAGCAACAAACATTGATTATGCTTTTTTGGTCCAGGCTGTTGACAGGGATTTTAATATCAACAGACTTGAAAGGTATCTGACGATCTGCAATTCATCGAAGGTTAGTACAATCATCGTACTTAGTAAGATTGATCTGATTGATAAGCAGCGGATTTCTGATATATTGGAGAGTATAAAAGTCCGAATTAAAAATGTTCCGGTTATTGCTATTAGTAACGAGTCGCAGGATGGATACGACGCAATAAAAGCGAAAATTGAAAAAGGGAAGACCTATTGTATGCTTGGTTCTTCAGGAGTTGGAAAATCCACACTAATAAACAATCTTTCAGGTAAGTCCCTCATGCGAACCGATGCAATAAGCCAGAGTACCAATAAAGGGAGACATGTTACAAGTCACAGGGAATTAGTAATTCTGGAAAATGGGGGAATAATGGTTGACAATCCTGGCATGAGAGAAGTGGGTATTACCGATTCAACAAGTGGATTAGAAATTACATTCGATTTGATTTTCGGCCTTTCTCAAAATTGTAAGTTTATCGATTGTACGCATACCAATGAAATTGGTTGTTCAGTAACTGAAGCGGTTGAAAAAGGCGAAATAGACAAAGCATCTTACGATAACTTCCTGAAAATGGAAAGAGAGAAAGCCTATTTTGAATCTACAGTCGCAGAGAAGCGAAAAAAGGACAAAGAATTTGGGAAAATCATGAAGAACTATAAAAAAGACATGAACAAAAATAAGTACTAAGCCCTAAATGGCAAAAGTCAACTTATATCGAAAATAATTGTTGATCAAATCTATACAATTCAATAATTCGGCATTTATGAATATCGTCCAGATTATTCCAGGTTCAGGTGGCAGTTTCTACTGCGGTAACTGTCTTCGCGACAGCAAATATGTTGTTGCCCTGCGTGAACAAGGTCATCAGGTGATAAAAATCCCGATGTACCTTCCCATATTTTCGGATGAGCGCGACATTAAAGAGATCCCTGTTTTTTATGGCGCTGTAAGTATCTATTTGAAACAGCTTTATCCCATCTTCCGTAAAGCACCGCTTTGGGTGGACGGATTGCTTAATTCAAAGCCACTTCTCAAAATGGCAGCATCGATGGCCGGTTCTACCAATGCGAAAGGTCTGGAAGAAATGACTGTTTCGATGTTGCTGGGTGAAGACGGAAAGCAGCAGGAGGAGCTCGAACGGTTGGTCGACTGGATGGCCGTGCATTGCAAGCCTGATGTCGTTCATATTTCGAATGCATTGTTGCTTGGTTTGGCGCATCGGATCAAAGAAAGACTGAATGTTCCCATTGTCTGTTCGTTGCAGGATGAAGATGTGTGGGTCGACGCGATGAAACCTGTTTTCAGGGACCAGATCTGGAAACTGATGAGCGAAAAAGCGAAAGGTGTTGACCAATTTATTGCCGTCAGTGATTTCTTTTCAAACGTGATGCAGGAACGGATGAAATTGCCTCCAGAAAAGATCCAAAGTTTATACCTCGGCGTTGATCCGGCTGATTATGAGTTTATCCCGGTTTCAAATAAGGGAAGAAACATTGGTTACATCTCCAGAATGTGTCACGAAAATGGATTCGATATCATTGTTGATGCTTTTATCCTCCTGAAAAAGAAAGCTGGTTTCGATGATGTAAAATTGATTTTGACAGGTGGTTCAACGGGAGCTGATACAAGTTATATCAAAGGGTTACAGAAAAAATTATCCCTTGAAAACCTTCATGATCAGGTTGAAATCATCGAAGATTTTGAAGAAACGGGAAGAAAATCCTTTTTCAGCAAGGTTTCAGTCATCAGCGTACCCGTCAGGAATGGCGAGGCTTTCGGAATGTACTTGCTCGAATCAATGGCATCTGGTGTCCCTGTTGTTCAGCCTGAATTGGGTGCATTTCCGGAAATTGTCAAACTGTCGGGTGGTGGAATTATCTACGAACCCAATACACCCGAAACATTGTGTGAAGCTTTTTTCGGATTACTATCTGATCCCGAAAAGCTGAATCGCTTGAGCGTTACTGCCCGCGAAGGAGTCGAAATCAATTTCAATATCCACGATCATGCAAAAGAGATGATCAAAGTTTACCAGAATATACAAGTCAAATAATTTTTCATACATCCTATTTCAACCTGTGCAATGATTCTCCAGTTAAAAAATATTTCCAAAGGATACGGCGATCCATCGAAGAGTAACTTTAGAAAAGTGCTCGATGAGCTTAGTTTAGAAGTTGATACAAATCAAAAGATTGCAATTGCCGGTCCAAGCGGGTCTGGAAAGACAACCTTACTCAACCTGATCGGGACGCTCGATCAGCCCAATTCGGGTGAGATTTTCTTTAATGGGAAAAAAATAACAGGCTATTCGCAGGAGGAGCTGGCCCATTTCCGCAACCGTCAACTGGGATTCGTGTTTCAGATGCACCACCTGCTACCGCAATGCACGTTGTGGGAGAATGTCCTTTTGCCAGTTTTGCCGATCAAAAAAGTAGTTGGCAAGGAGGAAAAAGCGTGGGCCGAACATCTGCTCCGGAAGGTGGGAATATGGGAACAACGGTTCCAAAAACCTTCTGAACTCTCGGGTGGCGAATGTCAGCGGACGGCTGTTGTGCGGGCACTGATCAACAAACCGCAACTGATCCTCGCCGACGAACCGACAGGGGCGCTTGACGAACAGAATGCTAATAACCTGGCCGACTTATTGAATCACCTGAGTGGCGAAGAGGGCGTGTCCCTGGTAGTTGTGACCCATTCGTCAGAGCTTGCCTCGCAAATGGACAAGGTTTATCACCTTAAAAACGGGAAGTTACAATGACGCGTTTTAAACTGGTATTCAATAGTTTTATTCATTATTTTAAAGCTAATCTGCTCGTAGCTATTGGCGTCGCTATTAGTACTGCCGTACTGACAGGTGGCTTAATCATTGGTGATTCGGTCATATTTAGTCTTGAACAGTCCGCATTTTACCGGTTGGGAAGCACGACACATCTTGTTTCGACAGTTGACCGCTATTTCCGTTCAGAACTGGCCGGGAAACTGGCAGTAAAAGGTGGTTTTGAAGTGGCACCTGCATTAATTCTCGAAGGAATGGCAGTAGCCGATGGCGGCGGGGAGCGCGTTAATAAAGTTCAGGTAACAGGAATTGACGACCATTTTGAAAAGGTTGCAAAATCCTCAATCTATCAAAAACTAACCGGAAGCGAGGTGATCATAAGTGCCAATCTGGCGGAAAGACTCGGGCTTAAAAAAGGGGATAGTTTCCTTGCCCGGATTAAAAAGGCAAGCCTGATTCCGTTGAATGCCCCTTTTGTATCCGATGCAGAAACAAGTGTTTCTTTTCAGGCTACCGTTAAAGCGGTTGCTGATCAGCATACATTGGGTTTCTTTAACCTTAAAAATTCACAGACAGCACCTTACAACCTCTTTCTTTCCCTCCCGAAACTAAACGAACTGATGAAGTTTGACGGGAAGGCCAATCATCTGCTGATTTCAGCTACATCTCTTAATAACCAACAAATAAGCAGTTTACTCGATGAATGTTTTACTTCTGAAGATGCCGGACTAAAAGTGAAGAATATTCCGTTGACGCACGAGATGGAGATCACTTCCGAACGGGTGTTTATCGACGATCGGATCATAAAAGCTTTCGAACCATTCAGGGAATCGCATCCTCTATTGACCTATTTTGCGAATAGTTTAGCGTTTAATGGCAAGACGACACCTTATTCATTTATTTCAACAATCGACGATACCAACCTAAGGGACAATGATATCATCATCAACGACTGGGTGGCATCCGATTTGAATGTGAAGCAAGGCGATTCGCTCACGATAAAGTATTACGAGATTGGTCCTTTGCGTCAGTTGGTCGAAAAAGGAACATCGTTTATTGTCAAAGCGGTTGTTCCGATCGAAGGGAAGTATGCCGACAAAGATCTGATGCCATTTCTTCCGGGGATGTCGGATGCCGGGAATTGCCGCGATTGGGAAGCCGGGGTTCCGATCAAACTCGATGCCATCAGGGATAAGGATGAGGCATACTGGAAACAATACAAAGGAACGCCCAAAGCGTTTATCTCACTTAAGAAGGCGCATCAACTTTGGGCGAACAGGTTCGGAAACTATACGGCGATCCGCATCAATGAAAGTTCTTTTTCAGATAAGGAATACCGTTCTCTGTTTTCAAACTCAATAAAACCTGCTAATCTGGGTGTAATGGTTACAGCTGTCCGGGATAATGGGTTGAAAGCTGCACGAAATGGTGTCGATTTTAGCCAGCTATTTCTGGGACTTAGCTTTTTCCTATTGGTTGCATCTCTGATCCTGACCGCTTTGCTGTTCCTGTTAAACCTTGAAAGTCGTCAGTCGCAAATGGGAACACTTCTGATGTTAGGGTTCACCAGGCGTCAGATTCGCAGGCTTTTACTCTCCGAAGGGGCCATTGTTGCCCTTGTCGGGTCGCTCTTCGGCCTGGTGATTGCAGTTATTTATACCAAAATCATCTTTATAGCGCTTAATTCGCTTTGGTGGGCAGTCGTTCGAACGTCGGTTCTGGAGATTGAAATCAGGACATCAACGCTTATTACAGGACTGGCAATTAGTATCTTTATTTCGATCATAACGATCATCTATTCGGTTAACAAAAGCTTCAAACGGCAGGCCGTTGAATTGCAGCGACAACAGGATCAGCCGCAAAAACCACTCGTGACAACGATTAAAAAGTGGCTGTTGGTCATTTCTATTATCGTGGCGGTTGGATTGGTGGGCTATCAGTTAATGGTTTCCAATGAACAAGCAGCATCACTCTTTTTCCTTTCCGGAGGTTTATTATTGATTGGCTTACTGTTATTGGCCGAATCTTCTTTCCGGCAAAAAAGAAATAAGGCAGTTGAAGATTTTTCTGTCCGGGAGTTGAACAGGCGCAGCAGGTCGCAAAACCTTGGACGTTCGCTTACAGTGGTCATTTTATTCGCATTGGGAACCTTCCTGGTCGTTTCAACAGGCGCCAACCGGCAGGATTTGTTGTCGGGTGCAGCAGAGAAGACAAGCGGAACCGGTGGATTTCAATACTTTGCAGAAACCTCGATTCCTGTTCTTTATAGTCTGAATGACAAAGACCGGCGTTTAAACGAAGCGATCACTTCTGAATTTAGTGCGGCCCAGTTCAGCAGGATGGATGGCGATGATGCGAGCTGTCTGAACCTGAACCGTGTCTCCAATCCGGCTATTCTCGGAGCGGATCCCGAAATGCTGAAGGGACGATTCAGCTTTGCTGTCAATAGCACCGAACTCAATTCAGATAATGCCTGGGATGCTTTGAATGAACCGCTTGGTAATAATGTCATTCCTGCCATTGCTGACCAGACGGTAATACTATGGGGACTCGGGAAGAGCATCGGTGATACCTTGCTTTACAAAAATGAACGGGGCGATACGTTGCGGCTTAAACTCGTTGCCGGATTATCACCATCTGTTTTCCAGGGATATGTATTGATTTCGAATGCCAATTTTCTGAAGAACTTTCCGACCAGCAGCGGTTCCAACCTGTTTTTGATCGATGTTCCGAAAGAGAAGGCGAAAACAACAGGGAAGGAGCTCCAATCTGTTTTCCGCGATTACGGCTGGGAGATGACTTCAAGCGTACAAAGATTAGTGGAATTCAATTCAATTACCAACACCTATCTTTCGATCTTTCTTGCGTTAGGTGCATTGGGTTTGATCCTTGGAACGGTGGGACTTGCGGTTGTATTGGCCCGGACGATCCTCGAACGGAAAAAGGAGATCGCAATGATGCAGTCGCTTGGATTTACGCGTAAACAAGTCGTTGGTTTACTGATCCGCGAATACATTACTTTACTTGTCTGGGGTATCCTGATCGGGTTTATTTCTGCGGTAGTAGCTGTACTTCCCAATTTCCTGACCCCCGGAAGCGACGTCTCATTTGTGACCGTTCTGCTGATTGTATTGGCGATACTTGTTAACGGAGTGATTTGGATTGCAGGTCTTTCGTGGCTTGGATTGAGGAAGAAAAGTCTGATTGGGAATTTAACGACTTAAGTCAGGTATTTATTGTAAAAAAGAAAGCAGTTCTTTGATTTCGTTTTCAGAGATATTAGCCTGTTCCGATTTGTCGTAGATTGTAAGCAGGTAAACGGTGGTATCGGAAACATGAACATGAGTAATAACCCTTGCACCACCAGATTTTCCTTTCCCTTTTGAAACTATTGCCAGGCGGATTTTATAGCAGTTCAAGCCAATAGGGTTGCCAAGTTTAGGGTCTGTCTCAAGTGAACTGACCAACACTTCCAGTTCATGCTTTAACGATGGAAATTTTTTAAGCAAGTGTCTTGCGTGTTTTTTAAATTTGTCTGAAACTTCAATTTTAAAGTTCATTGAGGAAGTCTTTAGCCGATTGTAGTTTTATCTTACCTTCTTTAGCCAGCTTTACTTCCTCAATTGAATCTTTTAAATCGTACATAAACGCTTTTTTGTCCCGAAGTGTTTCCAGTTCTTTTAAGTCATTCTGTATTTGCTCCCAGTCTTCAATCGGAAGTCGAACTGCTTTTTTACGGCCTTTTGTATCGGTGATATATTGTACGTTCATGATATTTCAATTTATAATTGGTGTTGGGATTCCTGTTTTATTGGGTGTTATCAATTATTAGACCAAAGATAGTCAAAAAACAACTTATCTTTAACTGTTTCTCTGATCGTTTTACAATCTTTGAGGATAGAAAGATCTGGATTTGGCACAACCCCTGCTTTTTGGTTAGGACTTCAGAATGATTACGACCTTGAAGAAGAACGAATAAACAAGAAAGATGTATTCAATCGGTTAAAAGGCTTTCGGAAAAGCGAATCTAAAACCGTGGAGATATAGAATATTTTTGAATATCAATCATTTGTTATTATACTAATTGGCAACCCCAAATTTCTACAGAATTTGGGGTTACTTTTGGATAAAAGAAATTACGGTGAAGATACTGGTGATCGAAGATGAGAAGATGTTGTGCGAAACAATTGTATCCTACCTGGAAGGGGAAGGTTATGTTTGTGAACATGCAGGTACAGTTGAAATGGGCACTGAAAAAGTGAATCTTTACGAATACGATTGTATGCTCGTTGATATTGGTTTACCAGACGGAAACGGACTTACATTGGTTCGGGAATTAAAGCAATGCCATCCTGAAACCGGGATCATTATCATTTCTGCCAAAAATTCATTGGATGATAAAGTTATGGGCCTGGATTTAGGTGCCGATGATTACCTGACAAAACCTTTTCACCTGTCGGAACTCAATTCACGTATCAAATCGTTGTTACGTCGCAGGAAGTTTGATGGTCAAAAAGAACTCATTGTTGATAAAATCAGAATATTGCCCGAAAATCGTCAGGTTTATATCTCAGGTGAACTCCTTTCAATCACGAAGAGTGAGTTTGACTTGTTATTATTTTTTATTTCAAACCCTGGTCGTGTTCTTACGAAAGAATCGATCGCGGAGCATCTATGGGGCGATTTTGCAGACTCCTCTGATTCGTTTGATTTTGTCTATTCCCATATCAAAAATCTTCGCCGGAAATTATTCGAAAAGTCAGGAACCGATTACTTTCGAAATGTATATGCAACCGGATATATTTTTGAGTCCTGATTATTAATATTTAAACCACATAATCACATAGAGAACATAAGAGAATTAAAACAAAAACTATGTGTTTCTATGTGACTATGTGGTAATTCAAAAAATCAAAAAATGAAGCTACAAAATAAAATCAACATCCGCTTTTTACTGGTCACGTTTCTTGTCTTTGCAGTGGCGGGAGTGGTTTTTTATTTTGCGCTTGGTCGGGTTGTCGATCAAAACATAAGGGAGATGCTCAGTTCGCGAAAGGCAAATATAATCCTGTACTTACAACACGCGGAGGCAGATAGCATAATTCATGTATCACCCGATCATACGATTTTTATCAGGCAAATTGCAAAGACTGCAAATCGCCGCACTATTTCAGATACGCTGGCATACGATCTGGATGAGAAGCAACTGATTCCCTTCAGGAAGATGGTTTTTACTACATCTGTAAATGACAACTATTTCGAAGTAACCATTTTGCAATCGCTGCTCGAATCGGAAGATTTACAGGGAATCATCTTCTTTTTCATGGCCATTTTGTTCGTCCTTCTCCTTCTTACGCTGTTTTTTGTGAACCGATGGTTATCAGAGAAAGCATGGAAACCCTTTTTCAGGAGTTTATCACTGTTAAAATCAGCAAAAATCAGCGAAAAACATCAGATCAGTTTCGATCAAACAGGTATTTCTGAATTTGACCAGTTAAACCGGACGTTGGAAGAGATGATTCAAAAGATGCAAGCCGATTTTATAAACCTGAAGGAGTTTACCGAAAACGCTTCGCATGAGATACAAACGCCATTGGCCATTATAAAATCGAAACTTGAATTAATATTAAACGACCATGAACTTTCAGGCTCACAACACAAGCGATTGCATGATGCATTTGAAACAGTCAACCGCCTTTCAAAACTGAATGATGCATTGCTTCTCCTTTCAAAAATCGAAAACCAGCAGTTTGTCGAAAAATCTGACGTCGACTTAAGCAAGTTGATTCAATCCCGGCTGGAGTATCTCGAAGAATTGTTTGCATTGAAGCACATTGAATTATCGGTACAATTGGATATTCCGGTAACCATTTCCATCAACCCAATGCTTGCTGATATCCTGATAAATAACCTTTTGGGTAATGCGTTGAAACACAATTTCAATCAGGGAAAGATCTTTATTTCGTCCGGAATCAACGAAATTATTTTTTCCAACACGGGAAAACCGATGACAATTGATGCAACAAAACTCTTCAAACGATTTGTAAAGTACAGCGCTTCGGAAGAATCAACAGGATTAGGATTAGCCATTGCCGACGAAATATGCAGGTCCGGTCATCTCAGGTTGAATTATACCTATCTTAATGATCTTCATAGCTTCACATTGAGTAAAGTTGTTGAATGACCGGCAATCTCCGAATCCAGATTTTCTACAAACTTGGAACCTAATTTTGCCCGAAAATAAAACTCATAAATCCATTCACTCATCCAAAGCATGATTAACAAGCTTTTAATACTCTTCTTATTCGTTTGTACTTTTTCAAATCTTTCAGCACAAAAGCAGTCAAAAGGAACAATCACAGGGATTGTCGTTGATAATCAAAGCAAACAACCCATCGAATTTGCAAATGTTGTCATACAATCGGAATCGGACAATACCCAAATAAGCGGAACTGTAACTGACGCGAAAGGAAAGTTCAGTCTAACTAAAATTGCTTATGGAAAATATAAAATAGTCTACAGTTTTATCGGATTCGAACAGCAGGAAACCCCTTTGTTCACGATCGGCGAACAAAACCGTTCTGTCAATGCGGGAATACTTGGGCTTTCGGTTTCGAGTCAGGAAATAAAGGATGCTGTTGTTGTTGGTCAGCGGTCAAC
>JANXZJ010000063.1 GCA_025355585.1 Mariniphaga sp.
AAGATTTACGTGTCAATCCCGATATTCTCCACTGATCCACTAACGAAAACATCTTCTCTTTCTTGTCCATGATTTTTTTTTTAACCACAAATGTATCTGGATTCTTATAAAAGATAAAGTCGTACTTGATGGGGTGGATACTCTTGCAGAAGTTTTTCAACTAAAGTAGATAATTCATCAAATAGCCCACCAATATAATTCCTGATGCAATAATCCCGACAAAAGTAAGGATAAATGGTAATTTCAGTACTTTCTTCAATATGATCAGTTCAGGTAGTGAAATGGCAATTACCGACATCATAAAAGCCAGTGCAGTGCCTACCGGAACTCCCTTTTCAATCAATGCACTTGCAATTGGCACAGCTCCGGCCAAGCAGGAATAAAGCGGTACACCGATTATAACAGATAATGGGACTGAATACCAATGGGATTTATCCATTAATGAAGCCAAGTAATCTTTAGGAACATAACCATGAACTATTGCGCCAATCGCAATGCCCAGAATAAGATACAGCCAGATTTTCGAAAATATTTCTTTCACGGCCTGAACTCCGATATTTATCCTGGCATCGATGGTCAATATTTCGTTTTCAGTCTGATTAATCCCAAAACGTACATTTTGTACCCAATCCTGAAGCCATCTTTCCAGTTTCATTTTTCCAATTATCCACCCCGAAATTATGGCTATTGCCCAACCTGAAACGATATAAATCGCACCAACTTTCCATCCAAATAATCCAAACAGCATGATAACAGCTACTTCGTTAATCATCGGCGAAGCAACCAGAAACGAGAATGTGACTCCTAATGGAATTCCTGCCTCAATAAAACCGAGAAAGAGCGGAATTGCAGAACAGGAACAAAACGGAGTCACGACTCCAAGTAATCCTGCTGTTATATTTCCGGCAAGCAGCGATTTTCCTTCGAGCGCTTTGCGTGTTTTTTCAGGAGAAAAGAATGAACGGACAATTCCGGCAAAAAAAATCACCAGAACCAACAGCAACGAAATCTTTAAGAATACACAGATGAAAAACCAAAGAGTGCCGGCAAAAGTAGAATTATCTGGCAGCGAAAACATGTAATATACTGTGAAATTAGCAATACGTTCTTTGAAATGGAAGAGAGAAATCCATACGATCATCAGGAGAATATATTGGAATATTTTTTTAGACATTGGCCATTCTGAAGTTTAAATTCTTCTTATCCAAAAGTAAACGGATTGACGATTTAATGAAACTAAATTAACTAATGGTAAGAAAAAATCGTGGATAGCATTGTAATAATTCCATCACTTTAAATTTTGTTGTCATGGAAATTAAAATATTAGGCAGTAGTTGCCAAAAATGTGAAACACTCGAAAAGTTGACCCGCGTTGTGGTTGAGCAAAATGGCATTGATGCTTCAATCATCAAAGTTCAGGATATCTATCAAATCATGAAATACGGTGTGATGACAACACCGGCTTTGGTGGTTAACGAAAAAGTAGAAATTAAAGGACGGGTTCCCTCGAAAGAGGAGATCTGGCAGGTCCTAAGCAAAAATATCTGAACATTTTCGGTAGTTGTTTCACTCGATTACTTGATTGCACTATTCTAAATCCTTTTTTAACTCATACATCAGATTGGTTTTTCATCAACTCCACATCCGAAATTCCAGTAAAAAACAGAAGTATTTAATCCGAATATTATTTGTTTTTTAAGGCCGGATGGAACTCGCATATGGATATTCATCCGTGTTTGGGTTTGCAACGAACATGCTTGTTTCATAACGTTTGTTAATGGAAATATACTTTTAATGATGTAAACATATTTCGTTTAAAAATATGATGTATGTTTACATCAAAACAAAGATTTTCTAAATATGGTAGTTTCTAAAACAGAACTTTTTGACGAAGAACTTCAGAAAAGGGCAAATCTTTTCAAAACACTTGCACATCCCGCACGGCTGCAAATTCTGCAATTTCTGGTACAAACCAGAACATGTCTGACAGGTGACATTTCGGAAAATTTCCCGTTGACCCGGGCAACGGTTAATCAGCATATTAAGGAATTAAAGTACGCAGGACTGATCTGCGGACACATGGAAGGCTCTAAAATTGTCTATTGTCTTGATGTCGAAAAGGTGAATGAGATGGAAAAAATCCTGACCGGGCTTCTGGAAGAAATGCGTCTTCCGACGGATTTTTGCTGTAGTTTAAAATCATTAAAACGAACTGATTCGTTTTAATCTTAAGCATAAACTGTCCGCATATGAATTATAATCTTGAAAATGCCATAATTGATTCAGTAGTTCTTAAGGCATTACTGATAAGCCGGGGAGTAAAGGTTTCAAATAAGGTTTACTCGAAGTTTTCGAAAAACTTTAGGCTTTCAACCAATCCAATGGAATGCAATACAATTATTTTGCCAGATCAAACTATTGTGCAACTCACCGATCTTGCGTTCCACATGGACTATATTAAATCTGCAATTTCATGGAACACACTTAAACAGCTAAAATACTTATCTCAAATAAAAACATCCTTCCGGTTAGATCTGGATGAATCTGGCAGCGCATCAATTTTCTATAAAAAACAGAAAGTAACTATAGTAACATTCCCCAAAGCAATTGATTTTTATAAACAATATACCAGCACAGGAATCCCTTATATAGGAAATGCTGTACTGCAAGGAACTCAATGGCTTTCTTTTCAATTGCTTTGGAAATGTGATTATGCTTGTGCCGGAGAGCCCTGTCAATACTGCTATTCGGGCGGAGAGCTTGAAAACCTGATTAAAAGGAAAAAGAAACTCCCCAGATATCCGACTCCGGAGGATGTGGCAGAGATAGTTGAATATGTGTTCATTAATGAGAAATACGCCGACAGTATTCAGATTACCGGTGGGTCAACCTTTAATGTTCATGCCGAATGTGATAAAATTAAGGCCATATTGGATGCGATTAACATACGTGTTGGCAGGGAAAATATAAAAGGTGAAATATTGATCTATACCACACCTCCCAAAGATCCGCGGTTGGTTGACCAATTATTTGAAGCGGGTGCAGACAAGATTGCAATGAGTCTCGAAATCTGGGACGAAGAACTTGCGAAAAAGATAATGCCCGGAAAAATGAAGCATACCGGAAGACAACGACATTTGGACGCATTGGAATATATTGCGGCAAAGTATGGAAAAAACAAAGCATGCAGCAATTTCATTATCGGGCTCGAGCCTGCTGAAAGTGTTCTGGAAGGCGCAGAATACCTGGCTTCCAAAGGAATTGTCCCGATTGCTTCGGTATGGATTCCATTTGGCCGACCTGTACTGGGTTCGATGAAAGCTCCGGGAATGGAATATTACAAAAAAGTAGAAGATGGCTTAGCAGAAATATACTCGAAATACGGGGTTATTCCTCCTGGAGCAAAAGGCTTGAATGTATGTATGTGCAGGGATATTTATATGCAAAGTATACAAGCTTGTGCGACGAATTAATAATTAACCAAAAATCAATATCAACATGAAAAAAACCTTATCAATTCTTCTCTTCTTATTTCTAATTGTTTCGACTTCGTTTGGACAGGAACAAAAAAATATCCTTCGCGGAAAAGTTCAGGATTCAGATAAAAATATCCTTCCCGGAGCCAGCGTGCTTATTGTAGGTACAAAATACGGAGTGAATGCCAATGAAGATGGTGAATATCTTCTGGATCAGGTTCCGGAGGGTAAAATTACGATTCAGGCCTCGTTTGTAGGTCATAAAACCAAATCCATTGATTTTGAGATCAGCCCGGGAGCGAATTTCCTCGATTTTACTTTCGAGAAAACTGATATTCAGTTAGCTGGAATTACGGTTACTTCCCAAAAGCGTGAGCAACAGATTTTGGATGTTCCGATTACCATGAGCGTGATAGGTGGTCGTTTCATGGAAGACCAGAACATTACGCAACTTGATGAACTTGCCAGATTTGTTCCCGGAATGCAAGTCAGGATGCAGGGAACCGATCGTCCGAGCATCGTTATCCGCGGTCTTACCAGCGACGAAGTCAGCCCGGCTGCCCAGCCCCGTGTATCTGTTTTCTACAACAATGTTCCGATTAGCCGAACGAGCGGCGCAGCGGTCGAATTGTTTGATATGCAGCAGGTGGAAGTTCTGAAAGGGCCGCAGGGAACGCTTTTTGGCCGTAGCTCCGAAATCGGCGCACTTCATTATATCAGTCAGAAACCTGTCGGTAATTTTGGTGGGTACATCACGGCCGGACTTGGAAACTTCAATCAGAAGGAATTGAACGGTGCGATCAATGTACCGATTGTCGAAAACAAATTAATGGTTCGTGCCGCCGGAGTATACGATTATCAGGATGGTTATATCCGAAATACATTTGGTGGGAACCTGAATGGAAAAAATACTGTAGCCGGTAGGTTTTCGGCCAGTTATTTACCGTCAGTCAACGATAAAGTTGATTTGGTTGTAAACTATCAGAAAGATGATAATCCAGGCTTGGGTTTCATGAGTATGAATTATCCAAACACGAATGGAAGCAAAGATCCGTTTGGGTACGTGGCCTCGCTCGAACAGGGAAAAAACCTGGCCAATCAGCGCGATCTGTTTGATGCCACCTTATCAGCCAGGCATTACCTGAATGAAAATAATTTCTGGACTTCAACCAGTTCATTCCGCAAAATAGGCGCTTACACGCGATGGGATGGTGACGGAACTGCTGCAGGTGCCATCGATATGAGCGAAAATGATCGAGCACATCAGTTTTATCAGGAAATCAGGTACAATTATTCACTAAAGAATAAGCTGAACGGAAGTATCGGTGGAAGTTACTGGAACGAACAAGCCAGCCAGAATTACTGGTTTTCGCCCAACGAACAAAACATGGTGCATTTGATTTTCAATACTGGATATCTGGTTACTCCAGACGGACAACCTTATCCAATGACGAATCTGCCGAACGATCCGAAATTGGGACCGCTGGCAGGGCTTCCTCTGGTGACCAACCATCAGGAAGAAAACAGAAGCGATGCAGTGAATCAGGCCGCCGAAATTTTTGCGGACGGGAATTATCAGTTGACCGACAAATTCAGTTTCACTGGTGGTATTCGCGGCATCAGCGAATGGTTCAACCTGAAAAATAATTCTCAGATGACCGGAGGAAGTCCGGCAACCCTCGGATTTCTGACGGGAAACTACCCCAATTTATTCTTCAAACCCGGAAACCCGAAAGAAATCAACGAATCTTCGCTGGCCATGACTTATCGGGCCGGATTAAAATATGCCTTCAGCGAGAATTCAAACCTATTTGCCAGCTACTCCAGAGGCCGTCGACCCAAAGTTCTTCAGTTTACCTCCACCGGCGAACCTCAGGTTCTCGAACCCGAAATGGTAAACAGCTACGATCTGGGATTTAAAACTGTGATTAGTCGGCGTCTTTGGATCGATTTGGGCTCTTTTTACCACGACTACCAGAACTTTCAAACCTCGGCATGGGTTGCAGATGCCAGCACAGGTCAGTTCAATTACATTGTAAAAGATGGAGGAAAGGCATCGGCCTATGGTGCTGAGACCAACCTTAAATATACCATCACGAAGGGATTGCAGTTTTTCGGAAATTATGCCTATATCCATGCCCGTTTTGCTGAAACCAATGTAAACGGCGAGAAACAAAGCTATGCCAACAACATGTTCAGGTTAACTCCCGAACACAGTTTCGCGCTTGGCTTGAATGCACGGCTGGAAGTTGCCGAAGATGTGTTTTTGTTCGGAATCCCTTCGTACATCTACCAAACCAAGGTATTCTTTGAAGATGCAAATACTGCCGGTATTGAACAAGCCGGATACGGGCTACTGAATTTCAGGGGCGGAATAGAACTTGCCGATAAAAAGCTCACATTGGCGGTATGGGGAACTAATTTACTGAGCGAAAAATACATTGTCAGCGCCGGAAATACAGGAAGTTTATTTGGAGACCCGACACAAATTCCCGGAGCTCCGCGCATGTTTGGAACTAAAATAAGCTGGAAATTTTGACCAATCAGAACCGCTTGATGAGGATGATATAAATGCTGTTGGTTTTGTTTTGCTTATCAAAAGTCCCGTCGTAACTGGCCATTAGCGACATTCTCCGGCTGATTTGCCACGAAGCCTCCAGCTCGATCATTTGCTGAATCTGGTTGGAACTGATGTTCAGATAATTGTTGTCCAGAATGCGGTAAAACACTCCGCTGCTTAGTTTTGCCGGAATCAGGTCGCGGTTGATACGGATTCCGTAAATCATGCCATCCACATAGCTGGTATTGATCCAGTTCGCCGAAAAGCTGACCGAAGATTTGATCAGCGGGACCTGAGGGAAAGTCAGATATCCGTTGGCATTCTCAGCCGGCTGCGGGTCATTTTTTCGGAACCGGTATCCTCCGGAAGCTCCGGCACTGACATATTGCGATGGGTTGTAATTAACCCTGAACTGGTAACCTTGGCGGGTAGCGTCGGCCAGCATCTGATCCAGAAAAGTTTTGTAAGTTTCGTAATAAATAACATTTTTGCGTGCATCATACGAACCAAAAACCGACAATTTTCTCGAAAACCGGTACTGAAGCGAAAGATAGAGGCTGGTCAGGCTGACGGAATTGGTCGGAATGCCATTTTCCAGTGCATACAAATCGAGTTCACACGAGGCAAAGAGATTCACATTTTTAAGCAAGGAATTTTCATGCTGGAAATAGACAAACCGACGGTCAGTCATTCCCGAATTGGTTTGCTGAAGGAAAGCCATTGAATTGGTCATCTGGCCGCTTTGATTCTTCAGAGAATGTGAAAGATAGCCGCCATACTCGAAAAGTTTCGCATTGAAGCTGTAATCCAGATAATCAGGATTGAAGCCAACCACGGCACCGATGGTGATTTTTTTAACCGTGGTTTCTGCCTGAAAACCATCGATGGCCCCAACGCTGGCCAAACGGGGATTGATGTTTCTTCCCAACAGGAGATGAGTCTGTGAATTCAGATCATATCGTACCGACAGGCTGTAGATTTTCAAGGCGTTATAAATATTGTGCTTCAGCTCTTCCCACTGATTTTGCTTGTAGGTAAACATGAAATAGGTGTCGGTCGAAAATTTACTGTCCGAAATATGATCAGCACTTAGCGAAACCGTATACCTGAACCTCATGTTGAAATCAGAAAAGTTCGAAAAGCTGGAGTAAAGCGATTCAGAAACCCGGCCTCCGATTTTTTGCTTTTGTTCTGCTTTGACGGTTGGTTTTGCAACGGTCGGTGATGAGCTGTTTTTTGCAGAATCCTGCTTGCTGACGGCTGCAATCAAAGGAATGTTTTCAGCAGTCTTTTTCTGGCCTGAAGTCTTTATCAGCAGGTGTGCAAACACTGCCTGGTCGGTTTTGATCTCTTGCTGAATCAAGGGTTTACCAACACATGACGTGGATGAAACTGATTCGGTAATAAAAAGGGGCGTCAAAACCTGAGCATTCCTGACATAAATTGTATCGCCCTGATGAATGATTCCCGCCTGCTCAAACTTCACATACACATTCTGACTGGTGATGTACGAGATTTTTCCTTCAACCCAGGTTTTTGCATCCTGCCCGAAAAGCGGAAGAATCGGAAGAAAAATCATTATCAGGAAAGTGTATCGTTTCATTTAATCCTCTCTCGGTTAAATTCTCTTGAATTGTCTTCTCTTTTAATTTCCGGCATTTCCTTGCGGATGGCACCGATAACAACCTGCACTACCCTGACTTTGATTATGTGCCCTGGTGTGACAACCGGAAGTCACACAGGTGAAAACGGCATAGTTGGTCGGACTTGTGTGGCAAGTTGCACAGCTAATATTGACGTGTCGCCCGCTGCTGATCGGAAAATAGCTGGTATGATTGAAAGTCGATGGCACCCAGGCATTCACCGTGTGGCACGAAGCACAATCGGTTGAGAATTGAGCTGCTGTATGCGATGGATTTTTGGTGTTGTTATAATCGGTTGCATGACATCCGAAACAGGTTTTCGTTGTATTCGGATAGGTGCCCTTGTGGCAGGAAGCACAGTTGGTAGCAATGGCAGCATGGGCTCCACTCAGCACAAAATAGTTGCTGTGAATCGGGAAAGACGCCGGTTGCCAGCCCGGGGTAGTTGTGTGACAATCGGTACAGGTTGTGGATAATCCCAGGGAAACATGATTCGGATTGGTTGCCGAATTGTAGTTGGTTTGGTGACAGCTGTTGCAAGCTATTGAAATGCCGACATATCCTGCTGTGTGACAACTTGCACAGTCTACCGTCGTGTGCGCACCAGTCAACGGGAATTTGGTGGTTGCATGGTTGAAGGTTGATTGAAGCCAGTTGGTCGAATTGTGGCAAATGGTGCAATCAGTTGGAAACTTCGAGGCAACATGATCTTTTGCGCTGTTAAACTGA
>JANXZJ010000100.1 GCA_025355585.1 Mariniphaga sp.
TGCAAGTGCTTTGCGATTGGTAATCCGATAGTCAATCGGGGCAGATAGTTTCAATAAATTCAATACCTGTACCAGGTTTTCGTTTCGGAAAGTTGCTTTATAAATGTAATTTTTTATTTCAGGATCATTGATCGTAATCTCGACATTATACCAGCGGCTCAGCCTTTTAACCACATCTTCCATAGAATCGTCCCTGAAAATCAGGTTTCCATCACGCCATGCAATATATTTCTCGACATCAACCTCCTGCGTATATACTTTTTGCTGCTCTTTTTCGTAAATGGCTCTCTGTCCGGAATGTATGGTGCCATAATCGGTTTTAACCTGACCGTTTTCGGATGAGAGTGCTACTTTGCCTGTGACCAGGACAACCTCTGATTCAATATCGTCATCAAAACTCACGACATTAAAAGAAGTGCCCAAAACTTCCACTTTTAAATCATTGGCATTTACCCGGAAAGGTTGTTTTTCATTTTTTGTAACTTCGAAAAAGGCTTCACCTTTAAGCATAACTTCCCGTTTGTCGCCAGTAAACCGGGTGGGAAATTGCAGTTCAGAACCAGAGTTTAACCAAACCTTCGTGCCATCAGCAAGCTCAAATTGTGTAACCATTCCTTGCCGCGAGGAGATTGTTTGCATCATTACATGTTCCTGCGAATTGTATCTTGCATTATTTTGTATGGTCAGATAACCGGAATAAACCAATAACGGAAGCAATAATATTGCAGCAGCACGTTGAACAGTAGTCCACCATCCCTTGGACTCCGGTTTTGCAATTTTTGCATTGACCTTTCTCAAAGCTTGAAAAGAGTTGAACTGCTCCATTTCCCTGAGCATCGAGAGGGCCTCCCATGCTTTTAAACTTTCGTTGTAAAATGCACCATTCTCGGGCGATTCACTTCTCCAATTATCCATCATCACCCGGTCTTCATCAGGTAATTCGCCTGATAAATATCCGGGCAATAACTCCTCTATTCTATCAACACTAATCTTCATTTTCTAAACTTCTTATTGGAAAAATGCCGTGCGCATTTGGTCTGTTCAGTATTAAGACGACTAAATCGTATGACACACATATGATGAAATTAAATATTTTTGAATGGGAGATAGAAGTCAGGGAAAAGCCTTCGCTACAGGGATAAATTGCGGGAATAAAGTTCGAAAGCCAATTGCTTCATTTTCTATTCTTTAGTTCTATATTCTTAGGCCATTCCCGTCAATGACCACTTGACGGGTTTGCAACCTCTTCAAGAGTCCCTTCCGTTCCATTATCCTATCAACCATGCAATCAACCATATCGGGAGAAATTCGGCAAGTTCCTTTCGGAGAATTTTCAGTGAATTGCTGATTTGCAGTTCTACAGTCCTTTTCGAAATTCCCAGTTTGTCCGAAATTTCAAGATTTGACAACCCGTTGAGGCGGCTTAGTTCAAAGATTTCGCGACATCGGGGTGATAGTTTTGACATGCTTTTTTCAATTGTCTGCCTCAGTTCAGATTCGGCAAAATAGTGTTCAAACGAACAGTCTTCATTTTCAGCGGTGAAGAGTATAAATGCTTTGTATTTTTCGGTGACTTTATGGTGTTTTTGAAAATCGAGACAACGGTTTTTAACGCCGGCAAAGAGGTAAGATTTTAATGAGGTACTGATTTGCATACGGGGAGCCTCCAGCCAGACTGCTACGAAAAAATCCTGTATCAAATCTTCAGTGGTATCCCGGTCATGAAGATATTGCATGGCAAATGCGCAAAGCGATGAGTAGTAATAGTTAAAAACAAAATCAAATATTACTTTGTCCCTGCGTCCGAGTCCTTCTATCAACAAAATATCTTTCAATGCCGGGTTGTTAGTTAGTGTACAAATCTAATACTATTCAGAATGAAAAATGTTACGCATTTAAAAATTGCTATATTCACATTTTCAAAGTTCCGGGAACAAGAACGTGATGGCATTGTTGTACAACTAATAAAATGACTGAAGTTTAGATATGAAGATCCTGATTGTAGAGGATGAGAAGGCACTGTCCGATTCGATGGTTGAATACCTTGACGAAGAGGGACATAACTGCGAGGCGATCTATAATTACTTTGATGCAATCGATAAGATCGGATTGTACCAGTATGATTGTATTGTTGTGGATATTAATTTGCCGGACGGAAACGGGCTTGACCTGATCCGGTTTATTAAAAAGAAATCGATTTTGATGGGAGTCATCATTATTTCGGCGCTGAATTCGCTCGAAAACCGGATTGAAGGGCTTGAAATTGGAGCTGACAATTACCTGACAAAACCGTTTCACCTGGCCGAACTCAATGCTCATTTAAAATCTATCAACCGCCGGGTTAGTTACGGCGGAAGCAATCAGATCATCATGAATGAGATAAAACTAATTCCGGACGAACACAAGGCATTTGTAAATGACCAGGAAATAACCCTGACGAAAAAGGAGTACGAACTGCTGTTGTTTTTTATATCGAACAAAAACAAGGTAATTACCAAATCGGGGCTTGCGGAATACTTGTGGGGCGACTATATGGATCTTGCAGATTCGTACGATTTTATCTATACGCATATCAAAAACCTCCGGAGAAAATTACTCAAGGAAGGGTGCGAAGATTATATTAAAACAATTTACGGATTAGGATACAAATTTGAATCGAATTGAGACTTTTAAACAAAATCACTCTTAATTTATTGTCCATCTCTCTCTTTATTTTCTTATTTGGGATGGTCGCATTTTACTATGTACTTCGTGAGCAGGTCGATCAGAATATTAACCTCGAGCTTGAAAAGCGGAAAAAGAGCATTACGAAAGAGCTGGACTCGGCTCATTCAACAACCAATCCAACTGTTAATCTGAGTGAAAAGGTATTGATCGCTCCGTTGGATAAACCCCGGCCGCTGATCAGTTTTTCTGACACCTTGCTTTTCAATCCTGATGAAAATAAGTACGCTATCTACCGCCACCTTGGATTCGTAAAAGTGATCGGCGACCAATCCTATTTTATTCAAATATTTAAACCGCTCGAAGAAACCGACCGGCTGATTGTTCGCATCGTGATGATGATGAACCTTTTGATCATTATTATTATCATCACGCTACTGATCGCCAACCGGCATTCCTCCCGGCAGGACTGGAAAGTTTTTTATGACAGCATCGAAAAAATCAATAACTATGATGTTAATTCCTTTGAAGCTTTTTCCCTGAAACACTCTGATATTAAAGAGTTCGCCGACCTGAACAGGGTATTGCTTACCATGACGGAACGAATTAAAAATGATTACCTGAACCTGAAGGAATACATCGAAAATGCGTCGCATGAGATTCAAACCCCGCTGGCCATTATTAATTCAAAAATGGAGCTGCTGCTGCAATGGGGTGACATGAAAGAGAAGCAATACAAAATTGTGGCCGATGCTTATGAGGCTTCAAACAGGTTGTCGAGGCTCAACAAAACGCTCATTCTGTTAGCGAAGATTGAAAACAGGCAATTTCCCGAATCCAACCCGGTCAATCCTGCCATTATGATCAATCATCAACTCGAAAGTCTTGAAGATCTGATCATTTCTAAGAAAATCAAAATCACAAAACGTTTTGACGACGACGTTACAATCCTGATCAACCCCTATCTGGCTGAAATTCTTCTTGTTAATTTAATAAAAAATGCGGTCAGACACAATATTACAGGAGGCGAACTGATCATTGAACTCTCAAAAACCCGATTTGAAATTGCCAATTCCGGACCACCCCTTCAAATGGACCCCGAAATGCTGTTTAAACGGTTTCATAAAGCTTCCTCCTCGCCCGAATCGCTTGGACTGGGACTTGCCATCGTTCAGAAGATTTGCACGTTATACGGTTATAAAATTGGATACAGCTATAAAAATGAAATGCACGTCATGCATGTTGATTTTAAGTAGCATTAGATTTCAGTCGACTCCGAGGGCATTTTCGTCTTTTGAAGTGGCTAGTTATTGATGTGCAACCGTAATAAATAACAAATCTAAATAACTAAATATTTGAATAATGAAAAAAATATTGCTTCACATCTTTTGTTTTACCTTAACATTTTGTGATTTTGCACCACTTGCCGTTACCAATTATAAATTAGCATTTTACAATTTGTCGTAAAAATCGGATCTCTGCCCGATAACCGTTTTCCCTCCTATACAACCGGTACACACAACTATTCAACTTCATTAAAAACCCACCTTTTGCCCCAATTCTGTTTGCTACTTCAGATTTGCTTCAGATTCTATTTTTAGTATTGCAATCTATTCATCAAGAAAGGAAAATAGAATGATAGGACTTTTTGGATTAAATCATAAATCGGCACCAATTGAGATAAGAGAACGCTTTGTATTTTGCGAAGAAGATATCAAGCGATTTGTGCCGCAACTCAAAGCAAAAGGAATCCATGGTGCAGTGGTTGTATCCACCTGCAACAGGACGGAAATTTACTTTGAACTTGATGACAAAAGCCTTGCTTCCGATTTTGATCTGATCGGCGACACCCTTATCAGTAATCGTAAAGTTGCGCCTGCTGTGAAAATCCATTTTTATCAGAAGAAAAATGACGATGCCGTACATCACCTGTTTCGTGTTGTTTCCGGTCTTGACTCAATGGCACTAGGTGAATACCAGATCGTTGGACAAATAAAAGATGCATTCAATATAAGTAAACAAAATGAACTCTGCAGCTCAGTACTTTTTAAGCTCTTTAATGATGCTTTAAAAACCGGGAAACAGGTTCGCACAGATACAGCGCTTAACAAAGGAGCCGTTTCAATCAGCTATGCAGGTGTAGAACTTGCCGGAAAGAAACTTCAGAATTTAAGTTCCCATTCTGTTTTGTTGGTTGGTGCCGGACAAACCAGCGAACTCACGCTTTTAAACCTTATAAAAAAAGAGTGCAATCAATTTACAGTAGTTAACCGTACCCAGGAGAAAGCCTGCGAACTAGCTGAAAAATACCATTGTAAGGTGGGCAATTTCGAACAGTTAGGCGAACTTCTCGTTAATAATGATATTGTAATAAGCTCAACAGCTTCAAAGAATGCATTGTTCACAGAAGAGATGGTCCGAAAGGCAATGGCAGAACGTAACAATGAGCCCTTGCTATTTATAGATCTTTCAGTACCCAGGAATGTTGCAAAGGAAGTAGGCGACATCGAAAACGTTCATGTTTATGACATCGATGCTTTAAATGAAGTAATCGGAGATAATTTGGACATGAGAAAAGGGGAAATCTGTCATGCAGAGTTTATTATTGAAGAATCAGTCTCTGATTTTTCAAAATGGCACGCGATACACGTTTTAGCACCTACTTTTCAAAATATAACAAGTCAGTTTCAGGAAGTTAACAAAGCAATGCTTGATGGTTTAAAAAACAAAAAGGAAATTGACCATGAAAATGCCACTATTTACGGAGAGTTGATTACCAAAAAGTTTATTGGTTTAATGATCGAAAATGTAAAATCTGTCACAAACAACGGTCAGAAACAGGAGTACATTACGATGGTAAATAAATTATTTGATCTCAACTAATGGCGAAAAATACCATACGTATCGGCACAAGAGGAAGTAAATTAGCTTTATATCAGGCATATCGGGTAAAAGACGAACTTCAGGCACACTACCCAGACACCGAATTCACGATCGAAATCATTAAAACCAAAGGGGATAAGATTCTTGACGTTGCATTGTCAAGAATTGGAGATAAAGGTCTTTTTACCAAAGAGATAGAAGAAGCCCTTTTCAATCATGAAATCGATATGGCCGTTCATAGCCTGAAAGATTTACCCACCGTTTTCCCGGAAGGTGCCAAATTAGGGGCTGTTTTAAAGCGTGGTGAGATTCGCGACGCACTCATCAGCACCAATGGCAGAAAAATTGCAGATCTCACCTCTAACGATGTGATTGCCACCTCGAGTCTGCGAAGAAAAGCACAGCTACTTAGAATAAATAAAGATTTTAAGATCATAGAAATACGCGGAAACGTGAATACCCGTATCCGGAAAATGGAGGAAGGATACTGTGATGTAATGATAATGGCGGCGGCCGGTTTACAACGACTCGAAATGGGCGAATACATTTCTGACCTTTTCGAGCCTGAAGTGATGATTCCAGCCTGTAGCCAGGGAGCTATTGTGATTGAAATCAGGGAGAACGACCCGGTTACCGAAGAGATTATTTCTAAAATCAATGATGAAAAGACCCTAATCGCGACGAATGCCGAGAGGGCATTTCTACGCACCCTTGAAGGTGGGTGCCAGATTCCGGTGGGGAGTTACACCCGCATTGATGGCGACACATTTCATATAACAGGGTTTATTTCGAGCATCGACGGAACACAATATATCAAAGATTCGGCCGAAGGGAATATCAGTCAGGCCGTTTACGTTTCGATGAAGCTGGCTAAAAGCTTGCACAGCCGTGGCGGAGCCGAAATTTTAAAAGTGATACGTGATGAAAATATCGTTTTCGCACAGTCGGATGTCTCCTTAAAAGACAAGGTCATCATTTCCACGAGAGCAATTGAATCCGGAGACTCGTTGCCGGATCTACTTAAGGCTTGTGGCGCGAAATTATTGCCTCTTCCAATGATAGAGATTACCCCGTCCAAATTGGATAATGCGGTGATTGATCAACTGAATCACCTGGAACGATTTGACTGGATATTCTTCACAAGTAAGAACGGGGTCATCAATTTCTTCAGGCATTTAATTGATGTGAAGGGAAATACAGAATTGCCGAAAACCGTTTATCTGGCTGTTATTGGTTATAAAACCGGACTGGAACTCGAATACTACGGCTACACGCCAACACTTATCTGCGACGAAAACACTTCAGATGAACTTCTGATCCAGTTTTATAAAAAATATCAACCTAAAAATCTGAATATTCTCCTCGCACTTGGTAACCTCGCAGATAATACGTTGTCCGACCGGCTATCGGCTGAAAACACAGTCAACAGGATTAATGTTTATCAGACTGTTAAACCCGCTTATGCTGATCCTGAAATCGTTGAAATTATAAAAAACGGACTTTACGATCTGATCGTTTTTACAAGTCCTTCAACATTTACCAATTTCTGTGCCTATTTCAACCCGGATCAGCTTGGAAAGTTAAAAATGGCAAGTATTGGAACAACCACTTCAAATGCCATTCAGAAAGCGGGGTTTGAACCTTTAATGACTGCCAAAAAATCGAATGCAGAAGGGCTTAGAGATGCAATTATTGAATATTATCAATTATAATCAATTAAAAATTAAAGTCATGACATTTCCAGTTACAAGATTAAGAAGATTAAGATACAACAGCGTTTTAAGACAAATGGTTACAGAAACAAAACTATCGGCTGATGATTTTGTGATGCCACTTTTCGTTTGTTCTGGTACCAATGTAAAAAATCACATTAATTCAATGCCTGGCAATTATCAGCTTTCTGTTGAACTTCTGGTCGAAGAATGCAAGACAATATATGCAGCCGGTGTAAAATCTGTATTGCTTTTCGGAATACCCGCTTACAAGGATGAAGACGGAAGTGTCGCCTGTGAGCACAATGGCATCGTACAGCAAGCCATCCGTGCCATTAAGAAGGAGTTAAAAGATCTTTATGTGATAGCAGATGTCTGCAATTGCGAATATACAACGCATGGCCACTGCGGAACAATCATCGATGGTGATGTCGACAACGATTCAACCCTGATCACTTTGGCCAAACAATCGGTTTCACTTGCTGAAGCCGGTGCCGACATGATTGCCCCAAGTGATATGATGGACGGACGTGTTGGTGTGATCCGGGCTCAATTAGATGCCAATGGTTTTGAGAAAATCCCGATCATGGCTTATTCGGCAAAATATGCTTCGGGTTTTTATGGCCCATTCAGGGAAGCAGCAGAAAGCGCGCCAAAATTTGGTAACCGGGCAACCTATCAGATGAATCCTGCGAATTCCAATGAGGCACTCCGCGAAGTTGCGCAGGACATTGCCGAAGGAGCAGACATTGTAATGGTAAAACCGGCACTTAGTTACCTCGATGTGATTTATCGTGTTAAAAATGAATTCAATATGCCGGTTGCGGCCTATAATGTAAGTGGCGAATTCTCGATGTTGAAGGCGGCAGCCGAAAAAGGTTGGATTGACGGACCAAGGGTGATGATGGAAATATTAACCTCTATCAAACGTGCAGGTGCCGACATTATTATTACCTATCACGCCGTTGAAGCAGCAAATATCCTGAACGGAAAATATTGATCAATTCATTAAAATCCAATAGAATGCAATTCTCAAAAAGTATAGATGCTTTTAAACGGGCTCAGGAGTCAATACCCGGTGGTGTAAATTCTCCGGTCAGGGCTTTTAAAAGTGTCAATCTTAATCCTGTATTCATCCAAAAGGCAAAAGGAACTGTCATTACCGATATTGATGGAAATCAATATATTGACTTCCTTGCTTCCTGGGGACCATTAATTTTCGGTCATGCCCATGAAACAATTCTTGCCGCAATTAATGAAGCAGCACAAAAGGGAACCAGTTACGGCGCACCCACCGAATACGAAACGTTGATGGCTGAACTCATCGTCAAAATGGTTCCTTCGATCGAAAAAGTACGTATGGTGAATTCAGGAACCGAGGCCACCATGAGCGCTGTTCGCCTGGCCCGTGGTTATACCAAACGCGATGGGTTGGTTAAGTTCGCCGGAAATTATCATGGTCATGGCGATAGTTTTCTGATCCATGCCGGATCAGGAGCAATCACCCTTGGACTTCCTGATAGTCCGGGTGTTACAATCGGAACTGCACACGACACGTTTATTGCGGAATATAACAATCTTGATTCCGTCAGATCTCTGTTTTGGGAAAAAGGAAATGAAATTGCAGCAATAATCGTTGAACCGGTTTCGGGAAATATGGGTGTTGTTGTACCATCAAAAGAGTTTCTCCAGGGACTAAGAGATATCACCAAAGAATTTGGGGCCCTTTTAATTTTTGATGAAGTCATAACTGGTTTCAGGTTGGCAAAAGGCGGAGCGCAGGAATATTTTGGCGTAACACCTGACCTGACAACTTTGGGGAAAATCATAGGCGGCGGGCTTCCTGTTGGCGCATATGGTGGTCGTAAGGATATCATGGACATGCTGGCCCCGATAGGACCAGTTTACCAGGCAGGCACATTATCTGGCAATCCATTGGCAATGGCTGCCGGTATTGCTATGTTGACCTTAATCAACGAAACGCCAGATTTTTATTCTGAACTGGAAAGAAAAGCTGCAAAGCTTGAATCCGGATTGCGGGATAATCTTGCGAAGACCGGTGTAAAAGGTGTGATTAACCGTGTAGGTTCGATGATGACGCTGTTTTTCACAAATGAAAAGCAGGTAACTTCGTTGGATGAGGCCATGAAGTCAGACGCTGGCAAGTATGCCGATTACTTCAAGATGACACTTGAAAGCGGAATTTACGTTGCCCCTTCTCAGTTTGAGAGCTTATTCGTTTCGTATGCACATACGGATAAGGATATTGACACTATTATCGAGGCCAATTTGAAGGCCTTAAATCAACTTAAATAAGAATTTCATATTACTATTTTTATGTCCGATTCAATATTTATAAAGACTTTGAATGGCGTTAAAACCGAACGCCCACCTGTTTGGTTTATGCGTCAGGCAGGTCGTGTATTGCCCAGTTACCTGAAATTGCGCGAACAATACAGTTTTAGCGAATTGATGCAATCACCTCAACTGGCTGCCAAAGTAACTTTACTTCCGGTTTACGACCTGGGGGTCGACGCCGCCATTTTGTTCTCGGATATCCTGGTAATACCATCAGCATTAGGCATGAAGCTGGAATTTACAGATTCCGGTCCACGGTTTGAAAAGGCATTGAAAGATTTAAGTGATCCGGTAAGTATACTAAACCCCGATGCATCTAAACTGGAATACATTTACAAGGCGATTGACGAAGTTCAAAGGACGAAACCATCCGGCACCCCTTTAATCGGATTTTGCGGAGCACCTTTTACGACACTTTGCTACATGGTTCAGGGATTGAGTTCCAATCATACGTTCCCTGAAGCCGTTGCGCTGTTATATAAGAATAAGTCACTGGCACATAAGTTATTGAACCTGATCACAGAATTGTCAATAGAATACGCTCAGAATCAGGTGAAACATGGCGTTTCTGCCTTTCAGATTTTCGAGACGCATGCCGGACTGATACCATCAGATCTGTATTTCGAAATGATCATGCCTTATGTGCGGAAAATTTCATCAGCTGTAATGCAATCTGGCTGTCCGGTAATATTCCTTCCAAAAGGCTTAGGTACAGGAATTTCATCCATCAAACCTGAAGACACCAATTTCTTAAGTATCGATTGGCAAACACCTATTGAAGAAGCGCGTAAATTGGTTCATCCCGAAATTGGAATTCAGGGGAATCTTGACCCACGACTTTTACTGGCAGATAAAGCGACAATTCTTGAAACACTTGAGAAATTTGTTTCTTTTGGATCCAAAAATCAGAACTGGATATTTAACCTGGGACACGGATTTATTCCTGGTATCCCATTTGAGAATGCCCGATTGGTTGTCGACTGGGTAAAACAAACAGATTGGCGGCGGAACTAATGAGCTGATTGACTGCTATCAATATCTTAATTTATCTTGCTAAATAATTGATCCGGTATGATTCTGAATATTGAAGTTTTGAACGGTTATTCTTTGATTAAACATGTGCATACATTCATCAGCGGTGCTTTCCTAATCATTGCTGTATGGCTTATAATTCGTTCTGTACGAGGTATAATAAAGAATCATGCCTATACCAAATTAGACAAGTACTTATCTTACGGATTCATCATTAACCTGTATTTGCAACTGGTTTTCGGACTGATTCTTTTTTCGAATCACAATTCAACCGTCGACGATAATTTCTCAAATGCGGAGGGAGCACTTAAACTGGCATCCAAACGGTTTTGGCCGATAGAGCATATAGTACTGATGTTGTTTGCCCTTTTTATTGCCAATCTTGGCTTAATACTTTCCAACCAAAGCTTATCGGGTAAAGAAAAGCACACGAAAATTTTAACCTATTATGTAGTTGCGCTCCTTATGATAGCAATCTCACTTATTGCTATTTAGCATTAACCATCAAAATAGTTTCTGCTCTTCCGGATAAATCAATTTTGGAAGATGAAGGGTCAATCCAAATTCCTTGTTCACTCTTTCAATAAAATAGGCCGCAAGAAAAGGCGATTCCAATTCAACGTTTTGATGCACAAAAAAGTAAATATCCCTAAGTCCCTGATCAACCCAAATTTTCAGACGATCAATCCAGTCATCTAACCGTTTGCGGTCACTTTGCGGATCGTTTGCACCCACGTACCGGATAAATGCAAAAGGAGTAGTAAACCGCATGTGCAACAGATCACGCCGACCGGCAGCATCCACAAGAATATTGGTGATCTGATTTTTTTCGAATAATTCGTAAACCTCTAAAGCGATCCGGGCATCATTAAACCATTCGTTATTACGCAATTCAACCGCCAGCGGAATTGCTTTTGGAAAGTTCTCAACAAAACGGACAAGTCTGTCGTAGTTTTTATACCTGAAATTATCGTTCATCTGCAAAAATACCATGCCCAACTTTTTCTCAAAATTGCTGATATCATCGCAATATTCGTCCACCAACAATTGCACATCATTTAATCGCCGCATGTGACTGATGCTCTGGGTAATCTTTGGGAAAAACCTGAACCCATCGGGAGTCTTCTCTCTCCAGGTAATCACCTGATCCCTTCCGGGCATACCGTAAAATGTGGCATTTAACTCGATAGAGTTGAACTGAGTGGAATAATAGATCAATTCGTCTTTTGTGCCGCGCGGGTAAAAGTTTTTCAAATCCGTCCTGTTCCATTTGGCACAGCCCACATAAATATTCAATGGTTTTCCACCATCGTTTTGCCCAAGGATTTCTTTGGTTTTAGGATGATCCTCCGGTAGCTTAAAATCAATGTTATTAAGGCTTTCGCTTCCTCCAAATTTCATCAGTAGATAATTTGTTTTTTAATGGTCTGATGGAACACCCATGCTAACTTCATTCGTGTTTACAAGCGAAGAATCATGGGTGTTTCATGATAGTGAGTTTTGTTACAAATATGAAAGTAAGCTCTTTCCCCTTACAAAAACCACGGATATACAGTATTTCCGACATCCGAAAGCGTATTGCTGATTACATATTGCCTGGTAATTCCAAGCTCACCGGCCAAATTTTGGAGTTTTTTGTAATCAGGTTCCAAAGCTTTCTGTTTAACCTCAAAAGCAATCTCTTTGTTCAAAATAAAGTCAATTTCTGATTTATTTCTTTTGTTGTAAAAACTAAGTTCTCCATAGTATGTCAATTGATTAGCTACCGCAGTTTCAAAAAGTTGCCCGTCGGTAACTTTGGCAACCAAATTAAGAATTCCTGTATCCGAAAAATACACTTTTTTCCCACCACTAACACTTCTGTCAATGCTTTTAGAAAACTTTGGAAGTAGACGCAGAAAAAATATACGCTCAAGAAATTCCAGGTAATTATACATTTTCACCCGGTTGACACCTAATTCTGACGACAATTTAGAAACATCAAGTATATTTCCATTACGCGCGGCAAGTAATAAAATTAAATCTCTCAATTCTCTGACATCTTTCAGTTCGGTAAATACCCTGATGTCTTTTTCGAAAAATGATGAAAAGATATTTCTTAAAATAAGCCTTTTCGTATCTCTGCCAGTTGTTAATACAACTTCCGGAAATCCTCCGAATTCGAGGTAACCAGCATATAATTCTTTTGTTTGAAGGATGTTAACCTTCGATTTCGTTTGCATTGCCTTATCCAGATCCCCTTTTAGTTGATCTTCGGATATCCGGCCATTAAAAAACAAAAACTCACGAAATGACAATACCGGCAAAACATAAAGGAATTTCCGGCCACTCAGGGACTCCGGAAATAAATTTCGCAGGTAATAATTTGATGAACCCGTCACAATAAATTTGACACTGAAGTGATCAATCAGATATTTAATGACTTTGGTTATTTCAGGTAAATTCTGAATTTCGTCAATACAAACCAAAAGACGCTCATCGTTTTTTACTTCCGAAAGGCGTACGAGATCATTATAAATGGAGTCGTAGTCAATATTTTCGAAAACCATCTGATCCAATGGGTTATCAAGGTCAAACCACAGCCGCTTTCCTTCAAAATCATCGTACAGTTGACGCATTAGTGTCGTTTTCCCAACTTGCCGCATGCCTGTGATTACGATGGCATTTTTGTGCTGAAGCTGTGGTCTGATAGTATAAAACAGCTCTCTTTTCAGCATATCTGTAATTTATTTTTTACAAATATACGCATATCTGTAATTTTATATTTACAAATACACACATATTTGTAAATATTTTTTTACATATTTGCAATATTAACAATAAATAAAACCTTCTGTATCATTTTATAATTAATATACAATGGTTTGCAGTTATTCAAATTACAGTATATCACAGACACTATTAAACCCTTCTTTTCCGGTATTCGGTTGGCGATAGGTCCATTACCTTCCGGAAGACGCGCGAGAAATAAAACTGATCGTCGAAGCCGGTTTCGCGCGACACATCGGCTATCGTCCAACCGTAATTATCGAGCAAACGGCAGGCACGCTGAATTTTTAACTGAATAAAATAATCGATGGGTGGATGACCAGTCCGGTTCAGGAAAAGGCGTGAATAATGTGAAGCCGACAGACCTGTTTCTTTGGCGATATCATACAGTTTCAGCTTTTTACTGAGGTTCTCAAGCATGAAATTGATGCTTTGAGCGATCGGGTCATTCTCCCCGGCTTGCTTCACCAATCTGAACTGGCTCAGGTGGGTGAACGATGCAAGCAAATAATTTAAACACAGGTTAATATATTCGAGGGTTTCGATACTGAAACCGCGGTCGAGGTTGCGTAAAATCTCAGAGAACAAATCAATCCGGTCACTTATTCGCGATGTCTTACTGCGGTCTATCGGTAAACTCTGACAGGCAAACCGCGCAAACAATCCGGCCTTCACTCCGGAAAAATGAATCCAGTAAATCGACCATGGATTTTGTTCGTCGGAATGATAGGCATGCGCCATCCCTGCCGGTATAATAAAATAATGATCGGCCAAAACCGAATATGATGGCTCTCCCAATCTGATTTCACCCTGTCCGTCAACACAATAGATCAGAATAAATTGTGTACTTCCTGTGGGACGTTCTCTAAAGTGATGACTTGCTTGAGGGTAATAGCCAATATCTGTCAGATAAAGATCCGAAATCAACGGATTTCCTTTTATCAGTCCGATAATCTTTTCCGGGAGCACAATACTGATCTGCCCCGGAAATCCATCTTCTTTCTTCATGTCGATTCTGATTTAATCTAAAAACCACCGAATTGTCAATATATTCAGATAAGTATTGCGCCTGCATTTGATTTATTTCAACACAAAATAAACTAAATTTCAGCACTTAAATGATTTTTATATCTCGTTAAAAAAATCAAACCTAAATTCGTAAAATGATAATATAATCCATAAATTCATAAAATAGTTCATTTTCGGGATGCCAACTAAGAATGTATCTTTGCTTCAACTAAATCAATAACTCGTGGACAAATCTAAATTCAACAAACAATTTATTCTCGGTATCACGCTCGTGTCGGCCATGGGCGGACTTTTATTTGGATACGACTGGGTTGTAATCGGCGGTGCCAAACCGTTTTATGAACGGTTCTTTGACATTACCAACTCACCTTATCTGCAAGGCTGGGCGATGAGCAGTGCACTGATCGGTTGTCTTGTCGGCGCAATGGCATCTGGCTATCTGACTGATCGTTTCGGACGCAAAAAGCCATTGATCGCGGCAGCAGCATTGTTTACGATTGCAGCTTTGGGAACCGGAGCTGCTAACCAGTTTACGTTTTTCATCATCTTCCGGCTTATTGGTGGATTGGGAATCGGGCTCGCTTCCGCTGTTTCGCCCATGTACATTGCCGAAATTTCGCCGGCACAAATGCGTGGACGTTTGGTTTCAGTCAATCAGCTGACCATTGTAATCGGTATTTTAGCGGCTCAGATCATCAACTACCTGATTGCAGAGAAGGTGCCCGAAGGTGTTACCGACTTAACGATTCTTCAATCATGGAACGGGCAGACCGGCTGGCGATGGATGTTCTGGGCCGGAACTGTACCCGCTCTGATGTTCTTTATATTCTCCTTTTTCATTCCCGAAAGTCCGCGTTTCCTGGCTAAGTCAGGAAAATGGAGATCGGCAGCAGCCATCCTGAAAAGGATTGGCGGCACTCAGTACGCCGTTCAGGAACAAAAAGATATTGCAGAAACCTTACATGGAACCAGTTCGAAGATCGACTGGAAAGCATTATCATCCAAAAAAGTACGACCGGTTCTGATACTAGGAGTTGTTCTGGCTGTTTTCCAGCAATGGTGCGGCATTAACGTGATTTTTAATTATGCCGAGGAAGTTTTTTCATCAGCAGGCTATTCGGTTGGTGATATGCTCTTTAATATTGTGATTACAGGAACTGTAAACCTGGTTTTCACATTTTTGGCGATGCGTATGGTCGATAGCTGGGGACGCCGTAAGCTCATGTTGCTTGGTTCAATCGGGTTGGCGGTGATCTATTTCATGCTCGGTTCAAGTTACTATTTCGAGCTGAAGGGATTAGCGATACTGGTGCTTGTTATGGTCGCGATTGCCACCTACGCGATGACGTTAGCTCCGATCACTTGGGTTGTACTTTCTGAAATATTCCCAAATAGCATACGTGGTACAGCCATGGCAATTTCGACAACGGCGCTTTGGATTGCCTGTTTTGTACTCACATACACCTTCCCTATTCTGAACAAACTGTTGAATGCAAGCGGAACATTTTGGTTATACGGATTCATCTGCTTTTTCGGTTTCCTGTTTATCCTGAAAAAATTGCCTGAAACCAAGGGGAAATCACTCGAAGAGATTGAAAATAAACTAACTCACTAATAAGATCACCAAATGAGAAAAATTTTAATCATTTCCTTCCTGGTATTCATCGTCTTTAGCGTAAAAGCACAAAAATACCTGATCGATTCTCCGGATAAAAAAATGTCTGCCGAGATCGAAATCAACAACGGGATTACACTGAAAATGTTGAAAGGAACTCAAGCAGTTTTTACGCTTTCCGGCATATCACTTGAAACAGCGAATAACAATCAGTTATTTGCAAATCAACAGGTAAAAAAGGTCACCCGTATCGCAGTGAATGAAGAAGTTAAACCTCAGATTCGTGACAAAAGTGAGATTTATAAGAATTGCTTCAACGAACTTATTATTGCATTTAAGGCCAATCATTCAGTTACTTTCAGGCTGTTTAACGAAGGTCTTGCATACTGTATTTCAACTTCAGTAAAAGATAGTCTGACTATTATAAAGGAGAACTTGAATATACAATTTCAGGAAGGAGATTCAGCACGTTTTCAACCGGCCAAATCCTTTAACTTCGATTGGGAATCACCTTACGAATTTAAGAAAATAAGTGATTTGGAGGCTGGTAAACTAAACGCGCTCCCATTTCTGGTCCAGAAGCAAAACGGTCTGTTTGTGATGATTACTGAATCTGATTTATACAATTACTCAGGTTTATGGTTAAAAGGTACTGGTAAACCAGAACTTGTAACTACAAATCCGCTATTCCCGAAGAGCTTATCCTACAAAGGAAGCGCTTATACACATGGCCAGATTGCCGAACACTACGATTTTATAGCCAAAGTTAAAGGAACCAGAACTTATCCGTGGCGGCTCTTTGCCATCGCCGATCACGAAGAAGGCCTGATCAACAACAACATGGTCTATCTTTTGGCGTCGCCCACCCAATTAAAAGACGTTTCATGGATTAAACCGGGAGTGGTAATGTTCGACTGGTGGGGTAAAAACGGTATTTATAAAGTTGATTTTAAAGCCGGAGTTAACACCGAAACAGCCAAATATTTTATCGATTTCTGCGCCGCAAAAGGCTTCCGGTATTTCCTTTTTGATGATGGCTGGAGTCCGAAAGATGATTTATTGCACGAAGTTCCGGGATTAAACATGGCCGAAGTTACTGCTTATGCCAAAACGAAAGGTGTGGATGTGATGCTTTGGGTGATTTGGAACTCGCTTCTAAAACAATGGGATCCTGCTTTCGATCAGTTTGAAAAATGGGGAATTAAAGGGATCAAAATGGACTTTATGAACCGCGATGATCAACAGATGGTTGAATTTTATGAAGCTGTTGCAAGCAAAGCTGCGGAGAAAAAGATGGTGGTGGACTTTCATGGAGCATATAAACCTTGTGGATTGAGCCGAAAGTATCCCAATTTGCTAACCCGCGAAGCCCTGATCGAATTTGAATACAGCGGCGGAACAAACTGGGACAACCCGGAGCATCACAATCTTTTGCCATATATCCGGATGTTTACAGGCCCGATGGATTACATCCCGGCAACAATGCGCAATTCTACCAAAGATAACTTCCGTCCGATTGGTGATTGTCCGATGGGCCAGGGAACGAGGGCTCACGCAATGGCGCTGTTTGTCATATTGAGCAGTCCGATGGAAATGCTGCCCGATTCACCTTCGGATTATTACCGCGAAGCAGAATGCACTGACTTTCTGACTAAAATACCCGTTGAATGGAACGAAACCAGGTTGCTAAAAGGAAAAATCAGCAAATACACGGTCCTTGCCAGAAGGTCGGGTGATGATTGGTTCGTTGGAGCCATTACGAACAAGGATGACCGGATGCTGGATCTATCAACTGATTTTCTGAAACCCGGAAAGTACCATCTCCAAGCAATTGAAGACGGAATCAATGCCAATACGAATGCCATTGATTACAAGCTGATTAAAAAGGATTTTAGTTCAGGTGAAATTCTTAAACTGAAACTGGCTGCAGGTGGCGGCTGGGTTGCAAGAATTACACCTATAAACTAAATATCTTCTGATAATTGCATTAATCAACAAAACACATAAACCATGAAGAACATTGGATTTTTGAGTATGTTGCTGCTTATCACATTGTTTTCTTGCAACAAAAAGATTGAAAAGAAAATCAATCTTTCCGGAACCTGGCAGTTTGCACTTGATCCTTCTGACAAGGGTATTTCTGAAGGGTGGTTCAACCAGGTTTTATCGGACACCCTAACTTTACCCGGATCGCTGACCTCTAATGGAAAAGGCGATGACATTAGTCTGGCAACCCCTTGGACCGGACAAATCGTTGACAGTTCTTTCTTTAAAAATCCGGAGTATGCCAAATACCGTGAACCGGGAAACTTCAAGATTCCATTCTGGCTCCAACCATTAAAATATTATAAAGGTGCCGCATGGTATCAGAAAGATGTTAATATTCCAGAGGATTGGAATGGACAGTTTATTGGATTGTTCCTCGAAAGGTGCCATTGGGAAAGCCGGCTGTGGGTGGACGGAAAAGAAGCGGGTATCCAAAATTCATTGGGAACTCCTCATCAGTACGATCTGACTAAAATGCTGACTCCCGGAAAGCACCGACTGACAGTGTGTATAGATAATCGCACGAAAGAGATCGATCCGGGTGTAAACTCGCACAGCATTTCGGATCACACCCAAACCAACTGGAACGGTATGATTGGTCAGCTATACCTTGAGGCAAGGCCGCTGATAAACATCCGAAATATCTCGGTTTATCCTGATATTCAGAATAAAAGATTCAGAGCTAAAGTAAAGGTGGCCAATCCTTCAGAACGACCTGTCAAAGTTGAACTTATATTGAAGGTATCCGGTGCCGGAACTCCAGATAATAAAGCGAGCAACTTTGTACTTGTTTCCGGTGAAAATATCCTGACGATGGAATATCCGATCGGAAACGACATGAAGCTTTGGAATGAATTTCATCCTGAAATTTACAAACTTACTGCAATTTTAACCGACCCGGCTTCGAAAATGGCTGATACCAGCCGGACTACTTTTGGAATGCGTGAATTTAAGGCCGTTGGCAAACAATTGCAAATCAACGGTCAGCCTACTTTTTTGCGGGGAACACTAGAATGTTCCATTTTCCCTAAAACGGGTTATCCTGCAACAGATCTCGCAGAATGGCTGCGTATTTTCAATGTTTGCAGGGCACATGGGTTAAACCATATGCGTTTCCACTCGTGGTGTCCGCCACAAGCAGCCTTCGATGCCGCCGATCAAACCGGGTTCTATCTCCAGGTGGAATGTTCGTCATGGGCCAATCAGTCAACCACTTTGGGTGACGGTAAACCATTTGACAAATACCTGTACGAAGAGAGTCAACGAATGGTCGAACAATATGGCAATCACCCATCATTTTGTATGATGCTTTATGGCAATGAACCTGCCGGTGGCAATCAGATTCCTTTCCTCACAGAATTTGTCAATTTCTGGAAAAACAAAGATAGCCGGCGCATATATACTTCCGGAGCAGGTTGGCCAAACCTTCCGGTAAATGATTATTTAAGTTCCTCAGATCCACGTATTCAGGGCTGGGGGCAGGAACTGAAAAGTATTATCAATGGTGAGGCTCCACGTACAGATTACGATTGGTCCGCTTATAATTCTAAATTTCCACAACCAGTTGTTAGTCATGAAATTGGTCAGTGGTGCGTTTACCCGAATTTTAAAGAAATTGCCAAATACGATGGCGTCATGCGTGCGCGCAACTTCGAAATCTTCCAGGAAACGCTCAAAGATCACGGTATGCAACAATTGGCAGACAGCTTTTTACTTGCTTCAGGCAAATTGCAGGCTTTGTGTTATAAAGCTGATATTGAAGCAGCTTTGCGCACCAAAGATTTTGGTGGATTTCAGTTGCTCGACCTTCATGATTTCCCCGGACAAGGCACTGCTTTGGTAGGTGTTCTGGATGCTTTCTGGGGCGAAAAAGGATATATTTTACCTGCAGAATATAAGCGTTTTTGCAACAGCACGGTTCCGCTGGCACGTCTGAAAAAGTGTATTTTCACGAACAACGAAACGTTCGAGGCTGCAATCGAAGTGGCTCATTATGGCGACGGAGCAATTAAAGGTTGTACGCCTGAATGGAAAATCACCGATAAAAATGGCAAGGAAATTCAGTCCGGCAAATTCACCAAAACCGATATTCCACTTGGAAATGGCTTTAAACTTGGTGATATATCATTTCCTTTAGCTGAAGTTTTAACTCCTAAAATTCTGAAACTTGAAGTAACAGTCAATGGCTTAAGCAACAGCTGGGATTTCTGGGTTTACCCGGTGAAAAAGGAGGTCATTACAGGTGCCGAAAAAATCAAAATAGTGCAGAAAATTGATGCCCAAACTGCTCAATTTCTGGCAAATGGCGGTTCTGTAATTCTTACGCTGAAAAAAGGGACACTCCCTCTGGAAATGGGTGGCGATATCAAGATTGGTTTCTCAAGTATCTTCTGGAATACAGCATGGACTCGTGGTCAGGCACCTCACACACTTGGAATTCTGTGTAATCCAAAACATCCAGCCTTGGCCGAATTTCCTACCGACTATTACAGTAACTGGCAGTGGTGGGATGCGATGAGTCATTCCGGTGCAATCAATATCAGCAGTTTCCCTTCCGGGATTAAACCGATTGTTCGGGTGATCGACGATTGGGTAACAAACCGTCCGCTGGCCTTGATTTTTGAAGGGAAAGTCGGCGAAGGGAAAATACTAATTTCAGGAATCGATTTGATGCAGGATTCCGACAAACGTCCCGAAGCGCAGCAATTGCTTTTCAGTCTTAAAAAATACATGGCCGGATCACAATTCAATCCTACTGTGGAATTAAGCACCGATCAGTTGAGAAAGTTGTACAATTGATCTGAAATAGAAGATTGAAATTTTAAAATAATTATCATGAAGCAAAAATCGATTTCTTTTTTACTGGCACTCACATTTGCCTGCTTTCTGGCAATGACAGTGAATTCGTCGTATGGTATTGAAAAAGAGAAGCCTGCGAATCAAGATATTTATACACCGCACCCCAAACTTAAACCACGAATTAACGGTCCATTGATTTATGGTTGCCGGCCCGGTCACCCGTTTATCTACCGCATTCCTTGTCAGGGTAAACGGCCGATTACCTTTTTAATCGAAGGCTTACCATCCGGCTTAAAATATGATCCCGCCACAGGCATCATCACCGGGAATGTGCCGGACAAAGGAGAATACGATGTTTTGATCCTTGCCCGCAGTTCGAAAGGAACCGACACGCGGAAACTGAAGATAGTGGCCGGCGATCAGCTTGCACTCACGCCGCCAATGGGTTATAACCACTGGTACGCTCATTACGACCGCATCACAGATGAAATGATGCGGGATGCAGCAGATGTGTTGATCAAAAGTGGCATGGCGGATGTTGGCTATCAATATGTAAACATCGACGATTGCTGGATGAATGCCCCTAATAATAAGGATTCGTTACGAGTCGGACCATTAAGGGATGAGCAGGGAAATATACTTACGAACCATTATTTTCCTGATATGAAAGGTTTGACTGATTACATTCATTCAAAAGGGCTTAAAGCCGGATTATATACCTCACCCGGAACTTTAACCTGCGGAGGTTTTGCGGGTGCTTATCAGCATGAGGAGCAGGATGCCAGGCAGTTTGCAACCTGGGGATTCGATTTTCTGAAGTATGACTGGTGTTCGTATGGCAAAATCGCGGGAACTGATAAAAGCATCGAAACTTATCAGAAACCTTACCGCCAAATGGGAACCATCCTGAAATCACTTGACCGTGACATCGTTTTTAACCTTTGCCAATACGGCATGGGCGACGTTTGGAAATGGGGAGGTAAAGTTGGTGGTCAATGCTGGCGGACGTCCGGAGATTTGGGCTTCGAACTTGACCGTATCTTCGATGTGGCTATAAAAAACAGTGAATACAGGCAATACTCAAAACCCGGAGCATGGAACGACCCCGATTATATTCAGATCGGTTGGATTGGAAATGCCTCTAAACAAGGTATACCCGAACTTACCCCAATGCCGGCAGCTATGCAATATGCCTATATGTCGTTATGGAGTTTGATGGCAGCGCCTTTGATTTATAGTGGTGACATGTCTAAGCTGGATGAATTCACGATCAATGTCCTTTGCAATCCCGAAGTAATTGAGGTTAACCAGGATCCGCTGGGTGAAAGTGGACTTGTGGTAAAAATAGACACTGACCGCTTTTTGATGATTAAAAATTTAGAGGATGGATCCAAGGCAGTTGGTCTGTTCAACCGCGGAAAAAATGAGGCTGAAGTATCTGTTGATTGGACCGCACTTCAATTGTCAGGTAAACAATCAGTTCGTGATCTTTGGCATCAGAAAGCATTGGGAGTTTTTGACCAGAAGTTTAGTGCCCAGGTTCCCGCACAGGGAGTAGTAATGGTGAAAATTAATAAACCATAGTCCGTTGTCTTGTCTTAATTCAATTTAGAAAAATGAAAAGTCTGAAAATTGTTTTTTTGTGGATCGTTTTTGTAACGATCATCGCAAGCTGTAATCCAAAAGATAGTGTCATCATCAATGTGGCCGATTTTGGCTTGAAACCCGGCAGCAAAGAAAATGCCATTCCGGCGATCATCAAGGCCTTGGAAGAATGCAAGAAACACCCCAACTCCACACTTAAATTTGAGAAGGGACGTTACGATTTCAGCATTGATCCTGCACATACCCGGGAGTATTTCGAATCGAATACAACGAATGATGGTCCGAAAAATCTGGCGATACTGATTGACAGTTGCAAGGGATTAACACTCGATGGCAATGGTTCCGAGTTTGTTTTTCACGGTGCCATTCAGCCCATTACAGTGGTGAACAGCGAAAACATTACGATTCAGAACGTAAATATTGATTGGGATATTCCGTTGACAGCACAGGCAAAAATATCGGCTACTTCTCCTCTGAATATTGTTATGGAGATTGATACGACACAGTTTCCTTACGAAATATCGAACGGGAAACTGATTTTTAAAGGCGAAAACTGGAAAGCAGAACCTAATGGATTTATGGAATATGTAGCCGGAAAACACCTGATTGCTGCCGGGACCGGTGATGAAGGTTGTATTCGCGGTGATTGGAATAAAACTTCTTATGAAGAAGTGAAACCCGGAACAGTACGAATGAAAGGAAAATTTACGCGGACTCCGGCCGTTGGAAATTACCTGATTCTGAGGCACAGCAAGCGCGATCACGCCGGAATATTTATCCAGGAAAGCAGCAAAGTAAACCTCGAAAATATAAATGTTTATCATTGTGCAGGTCTGGGGATTTTGGCCCAGTTTTCTCGGGATCTTGATTATAAGAATGTAAAATTTATGCCAAATGCAGCTAAAAACCGCTATATCAGCGGTCACGACGATGGATTCCATGTCTCGAATTGTGGAGGGAAGGTGACCATTTCGAACTGCGAATTTGGTGGTTTGATGGACGATCCAATCAATGTACACGGCACCAGTGTCAAAATCATTGAGAAAATCAGCGATCGGAAACTGAAGTGCAGGTTCATGCACGAACAAAGCAACGGAATGATATGGGGACATCCGAACGATACCATTGGATATCTGGAGAATGAGAACATGCAAACCCTCGGAAAAGAAACTTTAAAAAGCTTTGAAAAGCTAAACCGGGATGAATTTTTGGTTGAGTTTAACAATGCAGTACCTGCCGAAATCGTCGCCGGTGATGCGTTGGAGAACTTGAGCTGGTCGCCAGCTTTAACAATCCAAAATTGCATATTTAACAGCTGTAGGGCCAGAGGTTTGCTGGTTTCCACACCACGAAAAGTTGTCATCGACAGAAACCAATTCGAATCAAGCGGCTCTGCTATTCTGATTGCAGGTGATGCCAACGGGTGGTACGAATCGGGAGCAATTACCGACGTTACCATCAGCAATAACACCTTTAAGGATGCCTGTCTGACTTCGATGTACCAGTTTTGCGAAGGGATCATCAGCATTGATCCGATCATCCCAAAACTTGATTCTTTGAAGGCCTATCACCGCAATATTACAATCGAACAAAATACCTTTCAGGCGTTTGACTATCCGGTTCTGTACGCTTTATCGGTCGATGGAATCCGGTTTAACCGCAACAAGATTACACGTTCACATGCATTTGAACCTTTCCATATCCGCAAACACTGCCTCACTTTTGAAGCTTGTTTGAATGTCGAGGTAAAAGGGAATGTGTTCGAAGGAGATGTACTGGCTTCTGATATTTCGTTTGAAAAAATGGATCCCAAACAAATAAACTCAACTCAAAGATAACCGATTTCTTTTCCACAAGCTCTCATAATAAGTCGCTTGTAACTTTAGATCATGCAAAAAGAATTGAAAACAATTATACCAGAAGATAAAACAGTGACGCAGGTAAAAGCCTGGTACGAAAAAGTGATGATTCCGACTTATGGAATCGGAAAACCAGAGAAAAATCCAATGTTTCTGGAAAAGCGTGTTTACCAGGGAAGCAGCGGCGTTGTTTATCCGCACCCTGTGATTGAAAAGATTCTGGATGAAAAGGTTGACAAAGAGTGGAATGCCATTTATCTTGAAAACCAGTATTTGAAAATCATGATCCTTCCTGAGTTGGGTGGACGGATCCAAATGGCCTATGACAAATCCAAACAGCGCCATTTTGTCTATTACAACCAGGTGATCAAACCGGCACTGGTCGGATTAACCGGTCCATGGATTTCGGGGGGAATTGAATTTAACTGGCCGCAGCACCACCGCCCATCAACTTACGAAGCTGTCGATCATTGCATTGAGGAAAATGAAGATGGCAGCGTAACTGTTTGGTGCAGTGAAGTGGAACGTATGTTTCGAACACGGGGCATGGCCGGTTTTACCCTGTATCCGGACAAAGCCTATCTAGAGATAAAAGTGAAATTATTCAATTGCACCAACTATCCGCAAACGTTCCTATGGTGGGCGAACCCGGCGGTGAAGGTGAATGATGATTACCAGTCGGTTTTCCCGCCGGATGTTAATGCCGTATTCGATCATGGTAAACGCGATGTATCGGAATTCCCGATTGCCAAAGGGACCTATTACAAAGTCGATTACTCGCCAGGAACCGATATTTCACGCTATAAGAATATTCCGGTACCAACTTCCTACATGGCCATTACCTCGAAATATAACTTTGTCGGAGGCTACGAAAACGATAGCAAAGGAGGATTGCTCCATGTTGCCAATCACCATGTCTCTCCGGGGAAAAAACAATGGACATGGGGCAACAGCGACTTCGGTCAGGCATGGGATCGAAACCTGACGGACGAAGATGGGCCTTATATCGAACTCATGTGCGGTGTCTATACGGATAACCAACCCGACTTTTCGTGGATCATGCCCGGCGAAGAAAAGACATTTTCACAGTATTTTATGCCTTACCGTGATTTGGGTGTTGTGAAAAATGCCACTAAGGAGGCTATAGTCAATCTCGAAACCGAAAATGGTAAAGTCACCATTAAAGCGTACACAACAGCTTCGTATTCTGCGGGAAAAGTGATTTTGAAGGAAGGTAAGACCATGCTTATGAATGAATTGTTCGATTTCAATCCTTCAACTTCCTATGAAAAAACAATTGATATTCCGGGTGTCGATCCACAAATGCTGGAAATCGAAATTCTGACTTCAGAAGACAAAATGCTCGTGAACTGGAAGCCAGAACCGTATTTAAAAAAGGAAGTTCCGGAAGCTGCAAAAGCAGCCAATCTTCCGGAAGAGATCGAAAGCAACGAGCAGTTGTACCTTACAGGTTTGCACCTTGAACAATACCGCCACGCCACCTACGATCCGATTGATTACTACAAAGAAGCTTTGCGACGTGATCCCAAAGATAGCCGTTGCAATAATGCAATGGGTTTATGGTTCTTACGACGTGGCAAATTCGCGGAAGCCGAAAGCTATTTCAGGCGATCAATCATTACGCTGACGGAGCATAATCCAAACCCGATCAATGGTGAACCCTTTTACAACCTTGGACTCGCACTCCGTTATCAGCAAAGAGAGAACGAGGCTTACGAAGCGTTTTACAAATCGGTTTGGAACGATGCGTTTATGACAAGCGGCTATTTTCAACTGGCTCAACATGAATGCATCCGTCACAATTGGGACGAAGCATTAAACCTCATCGATCGTTCACTGATCAAAAACTGGCACAACCATAAAGCACGACAGTTGAAAGTGAGCATTCTGCGGAAATTAGGGAAAACTTCCGAAGCTGAAAAACTCATCGAAGAATCTTTGGTGTTGGATAAATTCAATTTCGGTGTTTTATTTGAAAAATGCCATATTAAACCTGACAGGTTTTCAAAACCTGTCAGGTTTAAAGAACTCGTAAGCCTCCTTCGCGGCAACATCCATACCTACATCGAGTTTGCCCTCGATTTCGCTTTTGCCGGATTGTATGAAGAAGCCATTGAACTGATCAGCATCGGAATCGGTGAGCAAAAAGAGAAACCTGTTTACCCGATGGCGTTGTATTACAAGGCTTGGTTCGAATCCCAAAATGAGAATCAGGAAGCTGCCGCTGAAACGTTGATGGAAGCTGCAAAAACTTGTCCTGACTATTGTTTCCCAAATCAAACCGAAGCCGTAATGGTTTTGGAATGGGCCAGGCAACAAAATCCTGCTGACTCCAAAGCTCCTTATTACCTGGGTAATCTCTGGTACAGTAACCGTCAATACGATGATGCAATTGCCAACTGGGAACTGTCAGTAAAACTGGATGATGCATTTCCGACCGTCCACCGGAACCTGGCACTGGCGTATTTCAATAAGCAAAATTCACCTGAAAAAGCGTTGGTTGAACTCGAAAAAGCGTTTGTTTTAGACGAGACTGATTCCCGGATTCTCATGGAATTGGATCAGTTGTACAAACGATTGAACTTTTCCCCTGAAAAACGCCTTGAAAAGCTTGAAAAGTATCCTGAACTTGTAAATTACCGGGACGATCTTTACCTCGAACAAGCGACTCTTTTTAGTACACTTGGTCAATATGGGAAAGCCTTCGAACTCATCAGCATGCGTAAATTTCATCCGTGGGAAGGGGGCGAAGGAAAGGTAACCGGACAATACGTTTTCAGTCTTACTGAAATGGCGAAAAAAGCCATTAAAGCGAAAGAATACGAAAAGGCAGTCGATTTACTAACTAAGGCACAGCTCTATCCGGATAATTTGGGTGAAGGAAAACTATATGGTGCACAGGAAAATACAATCTTTTACTGGCTTGGTTGTGCATTCGACGAATTTGAAAATCCAGACCGGGCAACCGAATGTTGGCAAATTGCATCCCGCGGATTAAAAGAACCTTCGCCAGCTATCTTTTACAATGACCAACAACCCGATACCATCTATTACCAGGGATTGGCACTAATCAAATTACAGAGACCAGGAGAAGCCCGGGAACGATTCGAAACATTGATCAGTTTTGGAAAAACACACCTTAACGATGTATTTAAGCTCGACTATTTCGCGGTCTCACTGCCCGATTTGCAAATCTGGGATGATGATCTCACAAAACGAAATCATCAAAACTGCCTGCACCTTATTAAATTGGGAGAATTGGGGTTATCGGAAATATGATAAAAAAGGCTGTTTTTACAAGAGACAGCCTTTAAAGTTTTATAACCTAACCGGGTTGAATCCAGATTATAGTGAATCGAAAATAGCAGTTCTATTTCGGAACAATAGATCCATTAAGCAGATTTTTAACACCGATGATCTCATCGATGCCTTCCCAAAATACAAAATGACCACGTAAGATGTAACTTTCCCTTACTTCATTGGTGACACTTTCAAGTTTTGGCACCCAGCTTAACGGGATAGTAATCATGCGATCATCTGAAAGATGAAAAGATATAGATCCAGGGACAAAAGTAACTGCTTTAAATATTGGCATTTCAGCAAAACTATTGTTTTCCCTGGTCTTTTTTATATCTTTTTTCTGTGGTGTTTTTACAATGTTCATCCCATGATTTTTAATGAGTTGATAATTTTCAATAACAATTCGCCTCAATTTTAATAATTCATTTCGAGAAAAACCGCTATTATCAGCTAATATAATCTCATCTCCACCTCTCAACCAATATTTGCACTCCTTTGAACCATCAACAATATGAATATGCAATGGTTCTAAGCAGTCATAACTGGTAAAGAAAAAAATGATTGAACCAATTCTTAAGACAGTAGGCATCCTTATAAAATGCTATAAAATAACAAGAGTTGAATATCCTAGACCAAAGATACAATTTTAACGGATGTGGAAATCCCTGAAATTGAAATTATTAACGCCAAATCGCAATTATTTCCGCTTCTGATCTTCCAACCTATATTCCTTCTTTTCCTTTTGATCCGTTTGCATATCCTTCACATCATCAATGAGCGGTGAATTTTTCACAGCCTCCCAATCGAACTTTTCATCCAGCGGCGTTAGTGCCTTCTTCGGGTCAAAAATCAGTGGATCAACAGAAACCGCATTGTAAGGTGTAAAATCAGGCGTTTTGGTGAACATGTCTGAAAAATCATTTGCTGCAGCATCGTACTGATTCAGATATGGCATTCCGAGCACATTCCAGAAGGTTTTGAAAATACTTCCGAAGCTGTAATGGATCTTCGAGACGAAATTCCGCTTCACGTATGGCGAAATAACCATCAGCACACTACGGTGAGCATCAACATGGTCGATTCCGTTCTGGGCATCATCTTCGGTAATTACGATGGCCATGTTCTTCCAGAAAGGGGTGTGCGACAAATATTCAATGATTCGCCCGACGGCCAGATCATTATCGGCCATATAGCTCTCCCTGAATGGATAACCGGCCTCCGAACGTTCGTCGGCGCCATGATCGTTGGGAATGATCACCGTGATAATTGATGGCATTTCGACCTTGGGTTTAATCCATTTATCTTCAAATTCCTTCATAAACTGTTGGACCCGGAACTGGTCCGTAATGGCCATATTATATGTCGGATAAATCTTTGAAGTTCTTGAAAACATGGGAAGTGGCACGGGAAAATTGACGTAATGTTTAACGCCGGTATATTTAAACGACTCTTCGTAAAAGGCTGGTTCGAACATGGTTCCAAATCCGAAATTGAAAAATTCAACTTTGTTCCGTTCAAGATGTTCCCACATCGAACCGGCTTCGTTGTAATCTTCGGGATAAATAGCACCCGCAGAACCGTTCATCCCTAAACTGCCGGGTGCTTTCGACTTTGGATTGTATTTCCGGTTATCTCCGTAACTTGCCGGAACGGTTGATTCTACCCACTCATTCGGATAAGTATTTACGAGCCAGCGATGTCCGTCGGCCGAAACATCCGAATCAACATAGAAATTATCTGACATCGCGAATTCTGTGACCAGTTTCAAATGATTGGGCATCACCGTCGCATTTTCAACTTTCATTGTTTTTTTCCGGTTCGTAAAAGTCGCGTTATAGCCATAACGGGCAATCGTTGGATCACCATTGCCTTTTTTCATTTGCCCGAAAATCTCATCGTAGGTCCGGTTTTCCTTCGAGATGAAAACCAGGTATTTAATCGGAGATTCCTTTTCTCCCCCAAACACGGGAATGGGATTATCGCCTCTTTGTTTTTGAACTGTCTTATAATCTTCTATCAGGTAATTGTTTCGGATAACCTTTTGAGTGAGACCGGCCAGTTTTTTGTCAGATGGAATATCCATTACCAATACTGTTCCCCTCATTAAATTACCAATGTAACTTCCCGCCTTTCCTTCTTTAAATGCTTTACCACCATTGGGACCGCTTCCAAAACCCTTGGCATTGCTAACAACCAGCTTTTTACCGTCGGGAGTAACTTCAAGTTTTGACGGAAACCAGCCTGACGGAATATGGCCAATAACTTTAAGCGTTTTAATATCAATCACTCCGATGGCATTTACCCCTGATTCGGCGACATAAAGTCTTTTCTGATCGGGAGAGATGGCCAGTCCGAATGGTATTACACCGCGAAACTGTTTCACCGCAGGATGCAATTTAAGTGATATCTCTGAAGCAATCGTATCATGAATAACATCGATCACCGAAATATTGTCGTTGGTTCCATTACTCACAAAAACATATTTGTCGGTAACAGCCAGTGAATTAGGGCTAGCACCACCAACTGCCGGAATCCCTTCGATAATTTCACCTACAAGAATACCCGTTTTAATTTTAGCCTGAATTTCTGGTTTGGCCTGATTTTTCAATGAAAATGCCCACACCGAAAATGATTCGGGCACATTCGGGTCACCGAGTCCCGGGATATCCAGTGAATCAATGCGAATTCCCTTCTTCATCTCCGCTGTTCCAAAACCAAAAGGAGGAAAATCGAGTGCTTCTTTATAATCTTTTTCGGTTTCGATATTCCCTATTTTGCTGTATTCGAACATTCCCACATTGGCAACATAGATTTTTTGATTATCGGCGGAAAGAATCACACCAAACGGGTATCGCCCGGTTTTTGCACTTCCGATTATCTTCTTTTGTTGCGTATCAATCACAATCAAGCGAAACAACGTTTGATCCACAGCATATAAATACCGGCCATCCTTGCTCAGCTTCATATCGCCAATATAGCCATCAGGCGTTTTCTGACCGTTTTCCGAAACCGAACAGTCCACGGAATCAAGTTTCGCCCCCGAATCGACAGAAAACATGTAAATTTTATTCTCTTGACCTCCTGCCACATAGACAATTTTATTATCCGGAGAAATCGCCAATCCCATAAAAACGGAAGCCAGCACACCCTTGTCGGACGACGGACCAGGAGGAACCTGTAAAACTGTCGGATGAGCCGATTTGAGGTTTTTTATAATTGAAATTGAGATGGGTGAAGTCCCTGAATTGGCTGTTATTGCAACTGTTCCGTCGGCGCTAAGTGTCAATCCGAAAGGATGAGGCGCCACTTCTACCGATCTCCCGAAAGGCGTGATCAAACGGCCATTGGGAATAATGGTTTTCCCTTTTTTATGAATTTGTGTGTATAAATTCCCTGAGGGAGAAGAAACAACCTTCAATTCCGATGATGCCTGTTGTGCGAAGGAATTGCTTACGGTCAGGCAAAACAAGAAAATTGAAAAAAATTTAATAATCATAGTATTCCGTTTGTTTTAATAAAGGCAGCGGATGATGGACGAAAATACGCAATTCTACTTTGTGTGACACACTATTTATAATTTATTCCTTAAAAACAGTTAATTACAAGCGAGTATTCCCTCTTTATTTCATCGTCGTCTTCCCGAAAGCGCCTTTCCTAAACCATTTTTTGCATTTATTTCAATTTCCTATCAAATGAAGTTGCTACATCAGTTTTATTCTGTGAAATAAAACCTTATAAATTGCAAAGTAAAAATTCTGCATTCTGAAACTTTCTGTTTCATTTCTCCGTACTTAATATACTTGGTTTCAAACAGATATAAACGATTATAATCGGCTATAAACGGAAATAACCGCTTAAACCTGACTTGATTTAAGTAACTAATTTAAATTTGAATCACTTATTTTTTTCGAACTCCGGAAGGACGTAAGATACTGATTATTAGAATATACTTGTGAGACCTGACAACTATGAAAAAACAATTGGATTTGAAGCACTTTGTGCTCTCAAGGCGGTTAGAACAGCTCTCCCACACAATTCCAACTTCAGGATCAATTGATTAAATTTTTTAATCACCTAAAGGATTTCAGGTAAAAAAAATTCAAGGTTAGATAGAATTATGCATTCCAGACATTTACAACATTATTAGGTTTCTAAATTGTCATGATGAGATTCATCAACGCTAAATATAAGAACTTAAATCCATTGGTTATTGCCGGTGTTACACTAACCATGTCATGGTTCAGGAAGATTCTTGCTCTGCTCCAAATAGTTCTCATTTCAATTTCCGACCGGTTTCGACAGTTGTTATTAGCTGCCATGCCTGCTTCCTTTCAGACACGGCGGTGGCCGATACTAGTTTTCTTACTTTTTTTTGCATTTAACTTATACGGGCAATGTCCTACAACGCCGACAATTGAATTTACACAAGGCCTGAATGATCATACCTATACTATTTCCGCCTGTGGTATAATTACGGGTGGAAATCAGAATGACCTTGATATTTTTTCAGGTAATGTTAATGGAGGCACCCTACAATGGCAGGTAAGCTATGATAATCAAGCAACGTGGGTGGTTGCGCCTGGGCCCACAAATAATTCAGTGCAGTATGTACTAAATCCTCTTTATACTACTTATGAAAGTATTGCAGGTATATATTGGTTCAGATTAGTAATTACCAAAACCTCATGTGCTACAGTAACTAGTAATAGTATCCAGTTAACTGTAACCGGAAGTTCTAATTTGGTGCCGGGTACAATTACGGGAAATCAAAGTTTTTGCAATAGCGGGGATCCTGCGGCATTTACAGCAAGTCCACCACCAACCGGTGGTGGTGGAACATATTCCTATCAATGGCAATCTTCAACCGACAATATCACCTACGCTAATATCACAGGTGCTACAAGTGCTACTTATAATCCGCCAGTTATAAGTCAAACAACGTATTATAGACGTGTTGTTGTTTCTGGTGGTTGCAGTGCCACGAGCAATTTTCTTACTGTATCCATAAATCCCGCAGTATCACCTGGCCCCATATTGGGAACCGCAGCTGTCTGTCACAATACAACCGGACTTATTTACAGCATTGCAGCTGTGCCGAATGCTACAGGTTATACATGGGCCGTACCTGCCGGCTGGACAATTACATCCGGGCAAGGAACTACTTCGATAACTGTAACTGCCGGAAATGCCGGACAAAATGGCAATATTTCGGTAAATGTCGCAAATCCATGCGGATCCGTGCCTCCAAGTTTACTGGCTGTTTCCGTTTATTCTCCTGTAAGCCTAACGATTCTTCCGGCTTATACCAATATTTTTGAGGGATGTACCGGTAATCAGATCATTCTTCAACGCGGTGCAGGCCTGCCTGCAGCCACTGTTCAAATCCTTTATAGTGGAACAGCAACCAACGGTGTAGATGTTCAATCCGGAGGAGGGCCTCTTCCAACCGTTGTTAATTTTACAGCAGGACAAACAACTGCAACTATTAATTACATTGCAGTAGCTGACGGCATTCCGGATGCTGGAGAAGATCTGACCATACATCTACTGCAAACGTGTCCGTGTAGTCCCGACCCTGCCTGTAGTACGCAGACCGTTACGATCTGGGAGAATAATCTTGCATTAACAGCCATTGCCAACAATGTTTCTTGCGGTGCGGGAAGCAGCGGCTCGATCACCGCAAATGTCACAGGCGGGTCAGGAGATAATCTCTTTTCCTTAGATAATGTTACCTATTTTACTTCCAATCTTTTCACAGGTTTAGTTCCAGGGAATTACACCGTCTGGGTTAAAAATGTATCGAGTTGTTTTGCACCTGTGACCACACCTGTGACTGTTGGCGTGGCCAATACTATTTTAGCCAATGCAGGACCCGACGTCGCCATTTGCAGCGGGGAATCGGTCCAGTTACAAGGATCCGGTGGAAGCATTTATTCCTGGACTCCTTCGACAGGCTTAAGTAATGCTAATATTCCGAATCCCTTCGCCAGTCCAGCATCAACTACAACCTATACGCTAACGGTTAAAGATATTACCGGAAATTGTACTTCCACTGATAACGTTATCGTAACTGTAAACCCCAGCCCTGTGATTGGAATTACATCTGCAAACCCAGATATTTGCATTGGAAGCTCAATTACTCTTACGGCCACAGGAGGAGTGTCATATGTCTGGAATTCACCTCCAGGTACAAATCCACTAACTGTCTCCCCTGCTTCAAGTACGAGTTATACGGTGATTGTTACAGGAGCGAACGGTTGTAAGAATGATGCTACAACAAATGTGATTGTCCATCCGCTACCCACAGCAACACTAACCGGAACAGCAGCCATTTGCAGCGGATCAAGTGCAACCTTAAACGTAGCTTTAACCGGAACAGGCCCCTGGAATGTAACTTATTCCGCTAATGGCGTAACACAACCAGTAGAAATCGCTAATAATTATAGTTTTAATTTCCTTGTTTCACCAGCGTCAACAACTACTTACCAACTGGTAAGCGTTACCGATTTTTGGGGTTGTAACGCCAATGTAAGCGGAAGTGGTTCGGCAATCGTGACGGTTAGCTCATTACCGACTCCAGCCACCTCCGTGTCAGTTGATCATAACAACTTCTGCGCGGGCGCTTTTCCCAACATCACTTTAACAGCCAACGGAGGAAGCGGAACCTCTGTTAACTGGTTTACCGGCCTTAATTACATTGGTACAGGAAATCCGTTAACTATTCCGGCACCAAGTGTATCCACAAGATATTATGCAAGTTGGGAGAATTCGTGCGGGGTATCTGTTTATACAAATGTGCTTGTAACGATTGAAAATCCTCCAG